>JAUVIY010000329.1 GCA_030592625.1 Spirochaeta sp.
AGTTCGGGCAGTGGACCAGGGGGATGGGTTCGCCCCAGTAGCGCTGCCGGCTGAAAATCCAGTCCCTGAGCTTGTAGTTGATAGTCTTGAAGCCTTTTTCGTCTTTTTCCAGATGACTGATGATGGTATTGATAGCTTCCTGCTTGTCCATGCCGTCCAGATAGTCGGAATTGACGTGAGTGCCGTCACCGGTGAAGGCTTCCTGATCGATATTGCCGCCCCGGAGTACCTCGACGATGGGCAGATCGAATTTCCTGGCGAATTCCCAGTCCCGCTGATCGTGTCCCGGAACCGCCATGATGGCGCCGGTGCCGTAGGAGATAAGGATGTAGTCGGAAATCCATATCGGAATTTCTTCCCCGTTCACAGGATTAACGGCGCAGGCACCGGTGAAGACGCCGGTTTTGTCCTTGGCCAGATCGGTGCGTTCCAGGTCGCTCTTGTGGCTGGCCTTCTCGATGTATGACTCAACCCCGGGCCTGTGCTCATCGGTTGTGATTTTCTGGACGAGGGAATGTTCGGGAGACAACACCATATATGTGGCGCCGAAGAGGGTGTCGGGCCGGGTGGTGTACACCTCGATATGCCCCTTGTCGGCGGCGGCGCCGGAGAGGGAAAAGGTGACGTTGGCTCCCTCGGAACGGCCGATCCAGTTGCGCTGCATGGCCTTGATGGAATCGGTCCAGTCGAGCTTGTCCAGATCATTAAGAAGTTCTTCCGCATAAGAGGTAATCTTGAGCACCCACTGCCTCAGGGAACGGCGCTCGACGATCTGACCGCAGCGTTCGCACTTTCCGTCCTTAACCTCTTCATTGGCCAGCCCGGTTTTGCAGCTGGAGCACCAGTTGATAGGCATATTCGACTCGTAAGCCAGGCCCTTTTTGTAGAGCTGGAGGAAAATCCACTGGGTCCAGCGGTAGTACTCAGGGGTATGGGTCTGTACCTGCCGGTCCCAGTCGTAACTGAAACCAAGGCTTTTAATCTGCCTGGTGAAGTGAACAATGTTTTCCTCGGTGGTTTTCCGGGGATGCCGGCCAGTCTTGATGGCGTAGTTCTCCGCCGGGAGGCCAAAGGAGTCGTAACCCATTGGATGAAGGACGTTGAAGCCGTTCATCCGAAGGTAGCGGCAGTAGATATCGGTGGCGGTATAGCCTTCGGGATGGCCGACATGAAGGCCCGTTCCCGAGGGATAGGGAAACATGTCCAGGACGTAGCGTCGCTTCTCCGCCGGGATGCTTTCGTCCTCGGTTGCCTTGAATGTCTTGTTCTCATCCCAGAACTTCTGCCATTTGGGTTCTATCTCTTGAAAAGGGTAGCTGCTCATGAAGGCGATAATATCGATAAAACGTCGTTTAAGTCTATGCGACAGGCCAGCGAGAGCCCGCTCTTGTGAATAAAGGAACGGCGTTTTATCCTCATGGACATGTTGCACCGTATTCTGCCCGCTTTTCTTTTATTGACCCTTGCCGGCGGACTCCCTGCCGCCGACTCCGGATCCGATGCCGAGGCGGCCGCCCTGGTGAATGCTCTTCGGGACGCCATGTACCTGCAGCAAGTTGATGACGATGCCCTTTTCAGGATGTACCGAATTACCCTGGCCGATCTTGGTGACCTGGATCTGAATGAGCGCGAACTGTTATTCCGTAAATCACAGGCCGCTTATTACATGGCCCGTGGTTACCAGGCGATGGACAGTACCCGGGAAGTCCTGGACCAGGACGACGATATGCGCCGGGGCAAATTCAAGCGAATGCAGAAGAGCTACGACAATCTGGATGAAATCATCGTACTTTTTGAAGAATCCATGGCTCTCTCCGATGCGTATCTGGCCGGCGGCCGGGATGCCCGGGGTGTGCGGCTCTATGCCGAGAGCCTCGGTCAGCTCTCCACATTGAAATCTCTGGGATTTCTCATGTCCAACGGAACTAAAATTCAGCCCCTGGCTCAGGAAGCCGTGGAACTGGATTCAGGTGATGTGAAGGCCCATCTGCTCATTGCATCCCGGTATGTCTATTCCCCCGGCATCTGGGGAGGCAATCCGGATAAGGGCATCGCCATGCTGGAGGATATCGCCCGTATGGGTGGACTGGACCGTGAGGATGAACACAATATCAACGTCGGCATCGGTTTCGCCCATACAATGGCCAGGCGATGGGAAGAGGCTATCCCGTTTTTCCGGAAAGCCCAGGATATCTATCCCGGGAATATTTATTCAGCGGCGATGATTGTATTGTGTGAGGCCGGAGGGAGCTGATTTTTAATCGGCAATTATTTGAAGAACTCCAGAAGTGTGATATTTTAAGTGAGCATGCATACGATACTGACCTGGTACTCAATTATTCTGTTTATAGCCGGTTGCTGGTTTGTTCTTCTCAGTGCCTCAAACGCCATCTTTTTTAGAATCAGTCGTCGTCGGGCCCGTATGAAAGACGGACCGATGATTTCTGTTCTGATTCCGGCGAGGAATGAGGAAAAACGCATTCGGCCCACGCTGGACGCAATTTTCAAACAGGATTATTCGAACTACGAAGTCATTATTATTGATGACAACTCTACCGACGGTACATGGGAAATCCTGGAATCATATGCGGATAAGCATAATTCATTGAATATTCTTCAAGGAAAGAGCTTACCTGAAGGCTGGAAGGGAAAGCCTTTTGCCATGACGCAGCTTGCCGAAAAGGCCAAAGGTGATTTATTCGTTTTTCTCGATGCCGATATCCTGCCGGCTCCGGATTTTCTCTCCTGGGTGGCCGACAGAATGAAGCGCCATAAAACGGATTCCATGTCCGCTTATCCGAGACATCGGGCGAGAAGCGTCAAAGAGTATATTTTCTTTCCACAGATCTATATGGTGAATATGACCTTTCTTCCGTTCTGGCTTATAAAATTCGCCAGACTTCCGTTATTCAGTCACGCCATAGGTCAGCTCATGGTATTCCGCCGTGAAGCCTATGAAGGGGTTGGTGGATTTGAAATCGTATTCGATAAAATTCTGGAAGACATACAGATGGGACGGGCAATGAAATCCGCCGGTTATCGACACGTGTTCCTGGACGCCCGGAAAGTTCTGGCAGGCTACATGTACGATTCCTGGGAACATACGGTATCAGGCTTGAAAAGGTCCATTTACGAATATTTCGACAAGAAAGCTTACCCCCTGGTGATTATGTCTTTTTTCATCACGGCGTTCCTGATCTTACCGGCATTTCTGATTCCCTTTTCCCTGCTCGGTGCCTGGACACAGGCTCCCTGGATTATCGCCGGGAATGCCGGAATCCTCATCGGATGGGCGATTACCATGTATGACCGGCGCATGCCCTGGTATGTTCCATTCTTCTACCCCATCCAGTTTCTGTTTATTCTGGTCGTGGCATGGAAGAGCCTCATCGATGATGTCACCGGGGAAGGCTACAGTTGGAAAGACAGGA
>JAUVIY010000356.1 GCA_030592625.1 Spirochaeta sp.
AGTTCGGAGTTGGAAAACCGGACTCAGCGTAAGATGTTCATCGTTAATTCCCTCCGGGAAGCATTAAAAAAAGAGCAGTTCAATGTGGTGTATCAACCCATTGTCAGCGGTGACGGCACTCTGACTGAGATGGAAGCCCTGATCCGATGCAGTCATCCGTCGCTGAAGGATGTTTCGCCGGAAGTCTTCATCTCTGTTGCCGAATCTTCCGGTCTGATAATTCCGTTAACCTGGTGGATCATAGGCAGGGTGGCGAAGGATGCTCAAGTTTTTTCGAAACGGGTGAAAAACATCCAGATAAACATCAACATGTCCCCGAAAATTCTGAAAACCAGGGATCTTATCGACCGCTTCATGGAGCTGAACAAGCGCAACCCGATCAACGGATCCCTCATTGGTTTTGAGATTACCGAGAGTGCCATCATCGAAAATGTTGATCAGGTCCTGAAGAACCTGCTATCTTTGCGAGAGCGGGGATTCCGCATCGCCCTTGATGATTTCGGCACCGGTTATTCATCACTGAGTTATCTCAAGAATCTGCCTCTGGACAAGATAAAGATCGATAAACGTTTTATTTCGGGGATATCAAGAGACAGCAGAGATGAGGCGCTGATTAACTCGATTATCTCCATCGCCGGGAACCTGAAAATGGAATTGGTAGCCGAAGGTGTGGAGATGCCCAATCAACTGGCTTATCTGAAAGATAGAGGATGCCAGTATTTCCAGGGATTCCTTTTTTCAAAACCCGTACCCATCGAAAGAATTATTGAGAAGTACTCCTGTGCCTGAAAACACCCGGAAATTTTACTTGACGATGGACAGGTTCGGACCACCCAGGACTTCACCCAGGGCGTATGTGATGATACCCGGATCATCTTCATGGACTTTGATTTTTATACGATATCCCCCGGCTTCCGATTCCGCTCTGATGAGAATCCTTTCCTGATCATCGGTGGTTATATTGAGAATCAATCCCTTCCCGCTTATCTCTGCCAATCCTGCTTTATCCAGATCTATACGCTTTGCCATAATAATGTCCTTGAGTGGATCAAATCGGGTTCACCTGTCGTCTTTATGAAGTGCCACGATATCTTCGGCCCTCGCTACTTCTTCGCGTCTTCCCGGACCCAGGATAGTTTGGACATCTCTTGAATGTCGACCCATAATCTGGCGAATTTCTTCGCTTCCCATGGATGTTACCGCATGATAACGGGAATCAATACGGACAACATCACCGATTCCGAATACTCCTTCAACACCGGTAACACCTTTCGGTAACAGGCTTTTCCGGCGATCCAGGGCGGCCAGGGCACCGGCATCGACAGAGATACCGCCTTTGGGGCGGACACCGAGAATCCATCGGGCTCTGGCTCCCATTCTCGGACCGGCCAGAAACAAGGTTCCAATTTCCTCACCTTCGAATATCCGGTTCAGCACACCTGTCTGACGCCCGTCGGCCAATACCGTTCTGCATCCGGCCCTGGCCGCCACTTCCACGGCCTGTATCTTTGTAATCATCCCTCCGGTGGCATGTTCGCTCCCGGCTTCTCCGGCAGCGAACCTGATGCTGTCGGTAATCTTTTCAACCAGCCGCATCGGTTTGGCGTCGGGATGAATACGGGGGTCGCGGTCGTAGAGGGCATCGATATCTGTGAGGAGTACCAGCAGCCCGGCGTCCAGTTTACTGGCCACATGAGCACTCAGTGAGTCGTTATCTCCGAAAAGATCACCGATTTCCGTCGTTGATACACTGTCGTTCTCATTCAGGATGGGAACGGCGCCGATGGCCAACAGGTTTTCCACCGCATTGCGCAGATTTAAATAAGAGCGGCGATCGTCAAAGCTTTCCCGACTCAGGAGGATCTGGGCGGCTGTGATGCCCCGCTTACCCAGTGCTTTCCGCCAGTGTTCCATAAGTATGGGCTGCCCGACAGCGGCGCAGACCTGTCTCATTTCCACTTTTTTCGGTCTCTGTTCCAGTCCCAGGGCCATGGCCCCGAATCCGATGGCACCGGAACTTACCAGAAGCGGACTCAGTCCGCGCTTTCTCAAAGCAGCGACATCATCGGCAATTTCATCGATCCTTTTCTCATCGGGAACACCTCCCGGAGCCAGGACGTTTGTCCCGACTTTAACGACGATTCGGCCGATATCGTTGAAATTTCTCATAACTTTTTATGAGTGAAGGTTTTCCGTCCTTCATTGTAATCGGCTATCACCTGTCCGGAACCCCTGAGCTGCCACCGATAACTTAAGAGACCTTCAACGCCCACGGGACCGCGGGCATGAATTTTTCCGGTTGAAATTCCTACTTCCGCACCCAGGCCGAATACGAATCCGTCGGAGAAGCGGGTGGAGCAGTTATGAAAGACGTCGGCGGCATCCACCCGGGTCAGGAATGCATCGGCGGCTTTTTCATCTTCGGTGATGATGGCTTCTGTGTGTCCGGATCCGTGTTTGTGAATATGTTCAATAGCATCATCAAGGCTGTCCACAATCTTAATCGAGAGAATGGCATCGAGGTATTCAGTGTCCCAGTCTTCCGGAGAGGCGGATTTGACATCGATAATGTTCCGGGTGCGTTCACAGCCTCGCAGTTCGCATCCGGCGGCGCTCAGGCTGTCCCGGACAAGAGGCAGTAGGGATTCCGCCGCATCAGTATGTACCAGCAGGGTTTCAGCGGCATTGCATACCGCCACGTACTGCATTTTTGAATCCAGGACAATCGGGACGGCCTTTCCGGGGTCGGCTGTCGCGTCGAGATAGACATGGCAGATTCCGTCGGCATGACCCAACACCGGAATGGAAGAATCCCTCATGATACGGGCGACGAATTCATTGGATCCCCGGGGGATGAGGAGATCGATCAGATGATCCAGGGACAGCATCTCCCTGACTTCTTCACGGGTTTCCGCCAGCTGTATCCAGCCCTCAGGTGCCGTTGAGGCGGCGGCGATGATTCGGGTGAGGATTCGATTTGTTTCCAGTGCCTCGGAACCGCCCTTGAGGATGACGGCATTCCCGGATCGCAGGCAGAGTGTCGCGATCTGAACAAGGGCATCCGGACGGGATTCGAAGATCATTCCGATAACACCGATGGGACC
>JAUVIY010000407.1 GCA_030592625.1 Spirochaeta sp.
CACTTCTGAAGGCCCTCCTGGAGCGGCCGGATTCATCCTATCCGGCGATTTCTTTCAGTGTGGATTCGGTGAATCCGGCGGTGAAACTGTACCGACGTTTCGGTTTCGTCGAATGCGGCATTTCGGGGACATCAATCGTGATGCGCTATGATTTCTAATACAACCTGGCGGCATCCTGCTCGATGCCACTGTCTCAATGCTGGGAAAACCTGTCAGGCTGAAAGTCCAGGTCAGCAGAAATGAACAGATGAAGTCCTTTTTTATGATATAAT
The DNA here is from genome assembly GCA_030592625.1 of Spirochaeta sp. Taxonomy (GTDB): domain Bacteria; phylum Spirochaetota; class Spirochaetia; order DSM-2461; family DSM-2461; genus UBA2779. Next base: position 273 of record JAUVIY010000407.1, read on the forward strand.
AGTTACTGGAGAAAAGAGCATTAATAAAAAACGCAGAAGTGCCGGATAAGGAAGAAAACATGAAAAAGATCGAAATTTTAAACGGGTGTATCGGGATCGCTCTGGTTCTGGTCGTGCTGCTTTCAGGCTGTTCCTCACTTGAGAGCATGTTTATGAGCAGTATGAGCAAGGAGTCCTCCAAGAGTACCGAACAAACGGTGGAGAAGGAAGCTTCCTCGGAAACGGAACAGGCTCAGTCCAGAGGGCCTTCCTCGGGACCCCAGTGGAACCAACTCATGATTACACAGGCCCAGATGGCCTTCAACTATGCTTTTTCGGCCGGAGGGATGTGGGCCGGACAGGAAAACTACAAACCCGGAGAATTCACGAAGTTCGTGTGGATCATGGGGGGAGAAGACTCCATCGTTATAGAACGGGCTTATTTGAAAGAGCTGGATGACGGAAATCAATGGTGGCGGGTATCCTGGGAAGATTCCGAAGATCTCTGGATCTGGGAGTCCTTGATCGATCCCGAGAGCAGTCAGATGCTGCGCATGCGGGCGAGGGATCCGGATGGCAACGAGGGAGAGGTTCCGGTAAGCGGACAGACTGTGTATATGCCTGCGACAGAACTTACCAGGGAGAGTGTGAAGGGTGCCTCGGTGGGTCAGGAGAAAGTCGATGTACCGGCGGGAAGATTCCAGGCCGACCACGTTGTTTTTATGGCGGGAGGCGGAGGAGGACAGGTGGAGTTCTGGCTGGCGCCTCAAATCCCCGGCGGTGTAGTCAGGTATCTGATCAGCCAGAGTGGCGAGGGTATTCTCTGGAGCAGCGATCTCATCGAGTTCGGGAAAAAGGCTACAACGATACTGAACTCCTTCTGATAAAGGACTGTAGAGCGGCTTTCTTCACCGAGCATCGAAAAGCTCGGTAAGGAGCCCTCTATCCTCCCGCAGCATCTTCGTGCTAGGGTTCGGCGCGGACTATAGCCGACCGTCTTATTTTTACGAATATTGCGACAATCCCGCCCCATATATTTACAAGGAAAAATACGTCATCGCCGTCGGCCGCGATACGTTATATGCAATCATGCAAGAAAACTCAAAGAAAACACCAAACGGTGTTCGTTTCACCGACCTCGGTCTGTCCGAGCCCCTGCTCAAAGCGGTAGCCGGACAGGGCTACGAGATACCCACCCCGATACAGGCTGAAGCCATTCCCGCGGTCCTGAAAGGCCGGGATGTGATGGCCGCGGCCCAGACGGGAACCGGCAAGACCGCCGGTTTCACCCTGCCCATTCTGCATCGGCTCTCAAGCCGTTCCGTAACCGACCGGTCCGGCGGCGAACGTGGACGCCGTCCGGTCAGATCACTTATCATCACCCCCACCCGTGAGCTTGCCGCTCAGGTGGAAGAAAGCGTTAAAACCTACGGCGGGCATCTGCCCCTGCGTACAGCTGTTGTGTTCGGCGGAGTGAACATTAATCCTCAGATCAACAAGCTGCGCCACGGCGTGGATATTCTGGTGGCCACCCCCGGTCGGCTATTGGACCTGTACGGTCAGAGAGCTGTCCGTTTCGATAATCTTGAGGTACTCGTACTGGACGAAGCCGATCGTATGCTCGACATGGGGTTCATTCACGATATCAGGAAAATTCTGGCCATCCTGCCCAGGCGCCGGCAGAACCTGATGTTTTCCGCTACCTTCTCAGAGGAGATTCGCGAACTGGCCCGGGGTCTGGTGAATGATCCGGTGGAAATCTCCGTCTCCCCCCGCAATACGACTGTGGATACCGTAACCCAGTGGGTGTATCCCGTGGACAAGGACCGGAAGACCGACCTTCTGATTCATTTGATTAACGAGCAGCAGTGGTATCAGGCCCTGGTATTCAGCCGGACCAAGCATGGCGCCAACCGTCTGGCTCAGAAACTGGACAAGAGTGGAATTCAGGCTATGGCGATCCACGGCAACAAGAGTCAGAATGCCCGTACCCGGGCCCTGGCCGATTTCAAGTCCGGAAAAACCCAGATCCTGGTAGCTACCGACATCGCCGCCCGGGGTCTGGATATCGATCAATTGCCGCATGTTGTCAATTTTGA
>JAUVIY010000385.1 GCA_030592625.1 Spirochaeta sp.
GGTCTTTGTCTTGATGATTTCCCGTTCCTTGATGCGGATCTCTGCGGTGATTTCATTTTTCAGTTGTTTTAAGTCTTCAATGCTGAGGGGGCTTAAAACTTCAGCATACCTGAGGGTCTTTCTTGGTCTGGCCATTATTCGCTCCTTGATGGTCAAAAAAATTTGATAGAAAAACAATACTTATGTTTGAAAATATAACATGCGGCAATTAACGTCAATATTATTTTGCATTTTTTTCTATACAACATTGTCAGAGAAATGAATCTCTTCAATGTAGTCGGAATCATTGAATTATTTTGCAGCGGTTCGGTTTTATAATCCCACAGTCAAAGAATCATGCAATGCGCAGTGATTAATCATATCCGTCAAATCATGAGAGTATTTCTCTTAAGGCGGTGACTCCCGGAATGTGCTGTTTCTGTCGGTTCAGGATTGCAGGTGAGGCGAATGGGAAATCAAAAGGTGAGAGCAAACACAATCTCCATTACGGAATAAACAGTGATTAAGGATGTGTCGGAAAAATTTATTTCCAAAGCTGCATTAAAGGACTTCGTTTTCCTGGACAGAATAATATCCCCTCATCCCTTCCATGTCGAAAGAACCGTCATCAGTAGCTGTACGAATACGGTAGACTCAAGGTTGACCAGTTCCGCCGATACCTCTCATAAGATCGATCTTTTCTCTTCCGGGCTCACACTTTCTGTATTCTATGGTCAAGGCTCTCCTTCGGGCGATATAATGCACCTGAGCGATAAACTGTACCGGGGATGCACAAACTGCTCGAGATCCTGTTCCACCGAGGTAATTCGGGTGAAGACAGCCCATTCCGACAATCTGTCCATCATTGAAGGCTGCGAGTTCACCATAACCCTGCTGCTCACTAGAGCGGAAGAGACGCTTCAACTCGAAAAGACTGCGTCTCCAGGCCCGGATAAGAAGTAAGATAACCATGCTGTTGGTATTGCTCGCCATGATATCCGGTATGGCCACCGGATTTATCCTCCGGGGCCGTCCCCGTCTCTTAATCGTACTTGAACCGGTTACGACCTGGATCGTCAGGCTGCTACTCTTCCTTCTGGGTTTCGGCATCGGGAGTGACAGAGCACTGCTGACCCAGGTTCCCGTATTGGGGGTGAAGGGTTTTATCCTGGCGGTTTCGGCGGTTATAGGCAGTGTTCTGGCCGCCAGGTTGATGGTTGGACAGCCGGGGAAAGCTGGTTTCGGCGGAAAGGACGCTGTACCTGTCACTGCCGCTGCCGCCGCGCCTGGAAACGAGAGGTGGAAGGCGATTCCGGGGAGTCTGTTTACCGCCACCGCTTTTATGCTGGGACTGCCGGCCGGAGCCCTGATATCCGGTTTACCGAAACTTTCCTACGACCCGGCGAACGCTGTCCTTTATTTACTCATGTTCCTGGTGGGTATCGGTGTCGGCGCCGATCCGACAGCCGTTACCATGATAAAAAAGCACGGCATCAGGCTGGTGCTGCTTCCCCTGGCCGTTGTAATCGGGACCCTGGCGGGAACCCTGGTGACGGCTCTCCTCTGGCCGTCTCTGCCGATCCGGGAATCCATGGCGGTTGGGGCCGGTTTCGGATATTACAGTCTTTCCAGTTTAGTGATACGAGAACTCTCCGGCGGCGAATGGGCGGCTGTTGCCCTGTTGTCGAACATCTCCAGGGAAATCCTCACACTGCTTATCGCGCCGCTGCTTGTGAGGGTGGCCGGTCCGGCCGCACCGGCGGCGGCCGGAGGGGCGACGTCGATGGATACCACATTGGCAGCTGCGGTACAGAGTGCCGGTCGGGCCTGGGCCGTGCCTGCTTTGTTCAGCGGTATCGTGCTGACTGTGCTGACGCCTTTCGCGGTTACCCTGATACTGACAATCTGATTTTTTATGGGTGGTGGAATGAAAGGTATCAGGCGACGTAAATTCGGGGAACTCTGGCGCTGATGCCGCAGGTAATCTCATAAGAAATCGTTCCAATGATATCTGCCAGCTCCTCGGCGTCCGGTCCTTCCGGATCCGGTCCGAAGAGGACCACCTCATCATAGAGGCGCACATCGGTTTCAGGTCCTAGATCCACCATCAGCTGATCCATACAGACCGTTCCGACCACCGGATGGCGCTTTCCGGCAATCAGTACCTGAGCCCGATTCGAGAGCAGGCGGGAATAACCATCGCCATAACCGATGGGGAGGGTTGCGATCCAGCTCTCACGGGATGATTTCCAGGTGCGGCCGTAGGAAACCGTTGTTCCAGCGGGAACTTTCTTGAGAGCCGTGACTCGTGTTTTCAGTTCCATTACCGGTTTCAGGGGGCGCCCTCCGGGTAGAGGCGCGCCATATCCGTACAGGGCAATCCCGGGCCGTACCATATCGAACGCGGTGTCTGGACTCAAGGCAATCCCGCCGGAATTGGCGGCATGAATGATACCGGGATTGATACCGGCCGATCGGATTTCTTTCGCCACCGCTTTCAGCTTTTCGGCCTGGCTCCGGGTGAAGCTGATATCTTCCGGATTCTCGGAATCCGCCGAAGGAAAGTGAGTGGTGGTACCGGCGAGAATCATGCGGGGATGGGCGGCGATTCTACGGGCCAGGCCGGCCGCTTCTTCAGGACGGCACCCTACCCGTCCCATAC
>JAUVIY010000396.1 GCA_030592625.1 Spirochaeta sp.
ATCAGACTGGAGAGATCTTCCAGGCATTCTTTTTTTTCTTCCATATCCAATCCGGTAGAGGAATAGATGATATAGCGTTCGGTAAGATCCATACCACTGATACCGAAGAGGGATTCATCGGCCAGATTGAGGTATCGCAGGTAACCCTGATCCTCAAAGACATCTTTTGAACTGGCGACGACGTTGATGATAAGAATCTTCTTTCCAGCCAGGAGACTGATGACGCTATCGGGGGAATTGTTGACGAATTCATAGGCGAATCCATAGGTGAAGACCCGGTCCTGCCATCCTTTAAGTATGGCGGGAGGCTGCAGCCACCAGAGGGGATAAACCAGTATCAGGGCATCGGCTTTCCTGATGAGATCCTGATATTGAGCCACCTGAGGATCGATACTGCCCTGGGAAGATTTTTGAAATGAGATTTCCTCAGCAGAGGCAACCGGGTCGAAATCATCTTCGTAAAGACTTCGAACTTCGACTTCCCAACCGTCGGATGCAAGAAAATATGCCATGCTGTTTCTGGCGGCGGCGGTAAGTGTGTTATTCCTCGGATCGGCGTGGATGATGAGTGCTTTCGGTTTGTTCTCCGGGCTGAAAGCCGGTGGGTTCGTTACGATCCTGTCGGAATAGAGGGATGCTCCTGTGGTGGCATCTATGGTTATGGTCATGCCGGCTTCCAGGCGTGACTCAGAATACCCGGCAGCAGCGGTTAAACCGGGAATCAAGACCAGGAGCAGAGCGGTAAATGCAGGTTTCACAATTAATCCCAAACGGTTCAACGTCACAAGCTGATGATATGTGAATAACAGGACCGATTTGTGAAGATTGGATGAAGTATTGGTGCTTGTTTCTTATGTTCGACCGGCTGAACTAAATTATTCAGGGCTGACCTTTCTATAAAGACCCCTGAACTGATCGTAACTGAGACCGAGCAGTTCAGCGGCTTTTCCCTGATGCCCGTCGGCCTCAACCATGGCTTCCTGAAGCCGCCGTTCCTCCAGTTCCCTGACTTCGGACTTGAGATCCATCGGCCACTCCGGAGCCTTGTTCTCATCCCTCTCCATCCAGGGATTAAGGAACGGATCAAGAATCAGATCGGTGATAATCGGTCCGTCTTCACGGTACACAGCCCGTTCTACAGCATTTTTAAGCTCTCTGATGTTCCCGGGCCAGGAATGATTCATGATGAGATAAAGGACTTCTTCGGAGAATACCGGTGATACATCCTTTTCCAGTTCACGAGACATTTTCACGGCAAAATGATCTGCGAGCTTCAGAATGTCATCACCCCGCTCCCTGAGAGGTGGGATGAACAGAACTTCGAAGGACAGCCGGTCGAGAAGATCTCTCTTGAACAATCCTGCGTCACAGAGTGAGGGAAGATCCTGATTGGTGGCACCGAGTATCCTGACATTCACTTCAACGTTCCGTGAACTTCCGACTCTCTGGAAAGTGCCGTATTCCACAACACGGAGTATCTTTTCCTGAACTTCGATGGGTATCAGACCGATTTCGTCCAGGAACAGACTTCCACCGTCGGCTTCCTCAAATCGCCCCTTTCGCTGTCCGGTGGCTCCTGTGAAAGAACCACGTTCATGTCCGAAGAGCTCCGATTCGATCAGTCCCGGTGAAAGAGCCGCGCAGTTGAGGGTCACAAAGGGTGCATTCCATCGTGCCGATAGATAATGAATACGGCTGGCTGCCAGTTCCTTGCCCGAACCCCGCTCTCCGATAACCAGAACGGATCGGTCCACATGAGCCACCTGCCCCAGAAGCTGCTGAAACTCCAGAAACACATCAGATTCACCAAAGGCATCCTGTGAACCGGGTTTGTAATCCATAATCCGATTGTACAGTTATTTGGTATTTTTCGCCATAACCTTGAGGTTATTTAAACCAACTCCAGCGAAAATCATCCCAATAGCCCCGTTATACAGCTGCAAGAGCACTTGGTACAGCTATTGCTTACATAGCGGCATAGAATATTCAATTTCCAGAGGAGGAAAGACATGGGAGTATTCAGCCGATTAGGAGATATCGTCAATTCCAACATCAACGCGATGCTGGATAAAGCGGAAGATCCGGAGAAAATGATCCGCCTGATGATTCAGGAGATGGAAGATACCCTGATAGATCTGAAGTCTTCATGTGCCGCCAAAATGGCGACCCGGGCCGAAATGGAACGGGACCGCGATACCCTCACCGCCAAGGTGGACCGATGGGGAGAACGGGCCGTACTGGCCGTCGAACGCAAACGTGACGACTTGGCCAAGGAAGCGCTGCTTGAAAAGAAGCAATGTGTGAATCAGCTTGAGTTTGCCGAGAAAGACCTGGATCACTACAAACATCTCATCAGTGAGTGCAAGGGCAATATCGCCCAGCTCGAGCAGAAACTGGAAGAGGTGACCCTTAAACACAAAATGCTCGTTCAACGCAGTATTCATGCCGTCGAGAAAAAACGTGCCCGGAGCATGGTG
>JAUVIY010000098.1 GCA_030592625.1 Spirochaeta sp.
GATGCCGCCGTCCCCGAGGCATCGAAATCACTCATCTGTGCCGAGCGTGCCCTGATAGGAATCGACGGAACCGTCAGGCGGCTGGACGGGAGGGAAGCGGTGCTCTCTCTGCCCGGAGTCAAGGAAGTGTTTCTGCGATATCTTCCCGGTGATCGCCTGTCATTTCCCCGTAACAACGTGGAAAAGGCCGGTAACGTCATTGTCACCGGAGCGGACAGGGCCGAAGCGGAAACCCGGGCTCTTGCGGCTTTGCGGGCACTGCGCCTGGAACTGGACCCGTTGGACAACGCAACAGGATCTTATCTCGATACCGGGGGTCCGTTCCCTCCCGATACTTTCGAACCGGCAGGGGAGGGTGAGCTTTCCATATTTCTGGATGATCTCTGGCGCACCCATGCCCCACGGCCTTCCCGGGGATGCCCGGTATCACCGGCTGTGATACCCTTACCGCCTTCATCCCCGGTTACCGATTATACTGGACGCAGTATCGCGGATATTCTGGTTATCCTGTCCGGAGAAGGCCTGGTACGAATCGACGGCGCTCCGCCGGAAAGCATGATTGTGCTTTCGGATTTCTGGAAAGCCCTGATCCGGGGCGGATTGCCGGGAGCGAGGTGGTATCTTGAACATCGCAGCTGAAGTGCCCCGGCATACGATGCGCCGTATCATTCCCCTTTGCCTGGCCGCGCTTCTTGTCATGTTGATTCCCAGAGCCGCTCTTGCCGAGTCGGTTACCCTGGAAGATCTGCTTCTACAGACCGGTGCGACACTTCGTTGGGATCCCTGGCGTCACACTGGAAACCTGAGTCGTGAGGGTACAGTGCTGGTATTCAGGTCCGGCGACCCCTGGATGATACTGAACGGTGAAAAGCTGATCGTCACCGGTACGATTCTCGAAGAACGGGGACGCTTGATTTTTTCACCTGAAGCGGCAGATACCATCCTGAAGATATTCGGCGTGGAATCCGACTCATCAGCATCCTACAGACTTTCCACAATACTTATTGACCCCGGGCACGGCGGCAGGGATTCAGGTGCCGGCCGGGAGTGGCCGGTTGACGGCATCGGATACCCCCTGACTGAAAAAGACATTGTTCTGGAAATAAGCCTCAGACTTGCAGAAGCCCTTCGTAAGAGGTTTCCCGACAAACAGGTGCTGCTGACCAGAGACAAGGATATTTATCCATCTCTGGAAGACCGGGTTTCCCTGGCCAACGGTGTCGAACTTCAGCCCAGGGAAGGCATGATTTACCTGTCCATTCATGCCAATGCTTCACTCAATCCCCGGGCTGAAGGTTATGAGGTATGGTACCTGCCCCGGGATTACCGCAGGATGCTCGTAGATCCCCTTTCACTCGGCGGCAGCGGTACTTCCATTGCCCCGATCGTCAATGCACTCTGGGAGGAGGAATTCACCCATGAAAGTGTGCGACTTGCAGATATGATACTCCGGGGATTCGATCAGTCACTCGGTCCTGATATTCCCAACAGGGGGAGACGCGAGGAGAGTTGGTTTGTCGTTCGGAACGCAAGAATGGCATCGGTACTGGTGGAAGTTGGCTTTTTAACCCGGGAAGCGGAAGCCGATCGGCTTCGCCGTCCTGAATACTTGAGCCGGATTACCCAAGGTATCTATAATGGTGTAACCGATTTCGTCAGTTATTTCGAAAGCAAGGAGATTCGCTTTTGACCAGACAGCAACACCGGTTTCTCACCGGCCCCTTAATACCCATTTTTTTATTTGTAATGGCATTTCTGATATCACTTGCAGCATTCATAGTATTTAATCCCGGTAAGGACGGGCGGGTTTTTTATTATCCGGATAATTCCGGGATCAGGATCGGTACCGAACGCCGGGGCATACCTCAGCGGCATGATATCGAAAGCCAGATCGCCGTGTTCCTGAAAGAACTGGTGCTCGGCCCCGTCAATCTCGAACTCACCCATACGGTACCTTCGGGAACGGACATACGGCATGTTGCCGTTGTGGGTAAAACTGTTTATGTTGATCTGGATCGGAGGATGCTTAAAACTGAGATGGAACTGCCGATTTCCTTCGATCAGGCATTGGAAAATGTTCGATATAACATACTTTTCAATTTTCCCCGAGTTGAAGAGGTTACCTTCACAGTAGAGGGTCAACAGGTCCATACACCGCTATATGCGGGCCCTGAAAACGCGGATTGAAAAAAAAGGACCAAAAAAAGGGGAAAAATGGCACAAATAGAATTTAATTCGTTGACAGTTTCCGACACCCCGCTATAGTTTTTCTTAGATAGTAATCAAATGCATATTTTGGCAAAGGAGCCTCTTATGAAAAAGATTCTCGTATTCTTGGCTGCCATTCTGATCGTTTCCGGAGCGGCATTCGCTGAGGAAAGCGTATTGATCGACTTCAACGAACTTCTGGACGATTATCAGGGTGAGCATCAGGGAACTCTTGTGGACTTCAGCTCCGTCGCCGGTACCCGATTCACTGAGGAAGAGAAGGCGGAAATGAACACATCCCTCTATGTTCCTAATTGGGATGTTGTGCTTTCAAGTTCGTCCAGAACAGTCACCAACAACCGGTTCTCTTATGTCCGTGTCGTTACTGTCGGTGAGAGCGCCGCCCAGTTTGCCGGTAATCAGGTTATGGGTGTACGGGTTCATTATCCCGAGGGATCATTCAATTCCTATGCATGGGTCAAACCACCATTCGCCATTCCCGCTTACGCTACCAGCCCTGTTATTGAAGACGCACCTCGGGGCGATCAGTTCACCGGCTTCGGCGTTGTGAAGAATGTCGGCGTCATCAAGAACGTCAAGGTTAATGTATACGGCATGAATTTCCCCATGGGTATGGCTGTCGTCATTATTGATGAGCAGGAAAAGACCCAGCAGATGCCCCTGGGTTATCTGAACTTCGACGGTTGGCGTGAGCTTACATGGCAAAACCCCAATTACATCACCGAAGTTCGGAATAGAACAATCAAGCAAGTACCCCTGTATCCCCGCAGCGCACCCTCCATCACCCTGGAAAGTCTCCAGTTCTACCGGGACGCCATGCAGGAGGGCGGTGACTTTATCGTCTATGTTAAAGACATCGTGGTCACCTACGACCAAGCTGTTATTCAGGATGTCGATACCGACCTGAATCATGAAGAAGTCTGGGGCATTCTTGCACAGCGTGAAGAAGATCGGCGCAATGCCGAGCTGAACCGCCTGGGCAACCTTCAGGTTCTCCGCTATCTGGAAGAAAAGAAAATGCACCAGGAGCCCGAAGGCGCCGATACCGACTAGTAAGGTATTTTGGTACAGACATGCAGATTACAAGACCCGGCTCAGGCCGGGTCTTTTCTGTAATGAAACCCTAAAACACATAGCAGTTGCCTGAAGTTTTCCCTTATAATGGAAGAGACTTTTTCAAGGCGGTGGATATGAGCGACTACCTGGACCCGAATAACGAAGAACTCCTGAAAGATTTCTTTTCCGAAGCCTTCATGCAGGTTGAAGTGATGGAACAGAACATCCTTGCCCTGGAGGACGACCCCGGGGATCAGGATGCCATCGACGAGATATTCCGGGCCGCTCATACACTGAAAGGCGGTTCGGCGACTGTTCAAATGAACGAGCTCTCGTCATTCACTCATCTGTTGGAAGATCTTCTCGATGAAATCCGCAGTGGCAAGGTTCGTGTTACCGAAGAGAATGTTGACGTACTCCTGTCTTCCATAGATGTCACCAAGTCCATGCTTGCCTCCCGGCAGAACGGCGAAGTGTATGAAGAGGATTATTCCGGAGTATCGGTCAATCTGGAGCTGATGATTGCCAAAAAGGGTGTAATCGAACCGGAACCGGAAGTTAAACCCGCTCCATCAAGTGCAGTAAAAGAGAGCCCGGGATTATCTGAATACGAGAAACTGGAGCTGAAAGAAGCAGCGGGAAAAGGTGAAAAAGTACTTCTGGTCCGTGTTTCATTTGATGAATCAAATCCGATGAATTCAGTCGGAGGGATACAGGTTTTTGCTAAACTCAAAGACCTGGGACAAATTCTCAAGACAGTTCCTGACTTCGACGCACTCTACGAAGATATGTATCATCCGATTGTCGATTATTACCTTTCCACGAGTGCGGAAAAGGATAATCTTGCCGATTCGGTGCATATCAATGAAGTCACTTCGTCCATTCTTGTCATAAATATGGACGAAAATGTCGCCGAAACTACCGCAGCTGTTGAGCCTGTAGCCATAGAGGAAGCTGAAGAACTCATTCCGGCCGTTAAGGAAAATGTTGTTCCCAAATCACATCCAAAATCTGTTATGAAGCGGGATACTTCCAGCGGATCCATTCTCCGGGTTGATAGCGGGCGAATTGATAATTTATTGAATCTGGTGAGTGAGTCGGTTATCAACAAAGCGACATTCAACCAGATAAGCATACAGTTCAATGAAATACTCGGAGGGCTGACAACTGCGGAAAAGGCTTATAAAGATGGTTTAAAAGATCTTTTTGATTCTTTGCCTGACAAGCTCAATGAAATCAAAAATGGCAGATCCGTCAAGGAGATTAAATCTGAGATTAACGAAAAGTACAGTGGACTTTTCTCCATATTCGATGCTTTCGAATCCAGGCTGAAAGGCAACATCGGGGCTTTCAGAAATACAGCGGCGAACCTGGGACAAAATACCGGCGATCTTCACGAAGCTATCCTGAAAATACGGATGGTTCCCATTAATCAGATTTTCAGCCGATTTCCGAGACTGCTCAGAGACTTGTCCAGGAGTCTGGACAAGCAGATCGATCTGATTATTGAGGGCGAGGACACCGAACTGGATAAATCCGTAACCGAAGAGCTTCTCGATCCCCTGATGCACTGTATCCGGAATTCGATGGATCACGGTATCGAATCACCTGAAATCAGAAATAAAGCAGGCAAACCCGGTGAGGGGAGATTGCTGCTGAAAGCTTCCAATGAAGGAAATATGATTGTCATCGAAATTGAAGATGACGGAGCCGGTATTGACATAGATAAAATCAGATCGAAGGCCATCGAGCGGGGTATCATCCATCCGGATAAGGCGCTTTCCGATATGGAGGCTTTCAACCTCATTTTCGAACCGGGATTCTCTACAGCCGGCGAGGTAACGAATATCTCCGGCCGGGGCGTTGGACTCGATGTTGTACGTAAGAAGATCGAGAAACTGAACGGCAGCGTCGCTGTCTGGTCCAAACTGGGGGAAGGAACACGATTTACCATCAAACTTCCACTCACATTGGCCATCATTCAGGGCCTTCTGGTGAGGGTAGGAACCGAGATTTATGCCCTTCCCATTACAAGTGTACTTGAAAGCCACCGAATCAAGCCTGAAGAAATCAATATTATCGACAATTACGAGGTATTCAATGTCAGGGAGGATGTTGTCAGCCTCCTGCGCCTCGGAAAACTCTTCCGAATCGATACGGAGGAAGACTCGGAGTACAATTTCATTGTCATTGTTGGAAGCGGGGACAAAAAAATGGGGCTGATGGTGGATTCTCTCATGGGTGAGGAGGATGTGGTCATTAAACCATTGAAAGATAGGTATACGAATTCTCCGGGTATCGCGGGAGCCACCATTCTGGGTGATGGAACAGTTTCACTTATTATTGATGTCAGCCAATTGCTGGATCTGAGTGTACGGAAAGGACAGGAAGACAGACAGAACCGGGTCGCACAGCAGGGGGAAGTATGAAACAAACAGAAGAGCAAACCCGTGTCGACTTTAAAATGATCACCTTTACGCTGGCAGGCAAGGATTACGGGATCGACATCATGAAGGTGAAGGAGATTTCAAAGGCTACAAAATTTACATTCGTTCCCAATGCAGCCCCTTTTGTCAAAGGGGTTTACAACCTGCGCGGCGATATCATATCAGTCATCGATTTAAGTATTTACTTCAATCTTCAGAATACTGAAGTTGAAAATGATGGTATTGAGAATATGATTATCCTCAGACTTGAGGAGCATGTTATTGCGGTAATCGTTGATACCATAGATAAAGTAGTCGGCATCACCTCCGAAAACATCCAGCCGCCCCATCCTCTTTTCGGGGATGTCAATATCAAGTACATCAGCGGTGTCGTCGAAAACGAAGGCCGTCTGTATGTGATTTTTGATGTGGAACGAATATTCGGAAACGAAGAGCCTGTTGAACCTATCAACACTGCGGATTTCCGTACTCAGGAATCGACGGTATCCACGGCGGTCAATGCCAATAAAGAAGATGTTGACATTGGATTTATTGAGGAAACCCTCATCACATTTCTTTCATTCCACTCAAGTCCTGTTAATCAGGTATGGATCCGAAACAGATTTGAAGCATGGAAAAAGCAGAAGGGGGATAACATCCAGCTCGTCAATGAGCATGATGCCGAGTCATACCTGGCACCCTTCTCCTCACCGTTTTCCGGTACCTTCTGGAGCAATGAATACGCTGAGAAAGTCGCCTCTTTTCTCTCTGAAGGACACACCGGTAATTTCTATGTCTGGAATCCGGGCTGTGGCAGCGGATACGAGAGTTACTCGATAGCTTGTATGGTGAAAAACAAACTTCCTTCGGTTCATTTAAAGATTGTGGCCCATGATAACGACCTCATCCGAATATCCACCGCACCGGGTCTTGTTGTTCCTCAATCATCACTTGAAAGTCATTACGACAGATTTCTTACCGAGGGGAAGAAGGGGATACAATTCAATAAGGAAATCAAGGATGCCATTCTTTTTGAATACCACGATATCACCCATGACAACACATTACCGAAACTGGATCTGGTGGTAATGCGCGAAACAGTTTCATACCTTGTGCCAGACAGACAGAACTATATTTTCGGTGTCCTGGATGAAATGATGAAGCCTGGAAGTCTGCTGGTTCTCGGGGCAAATGAAGAACCCCTGAATCCCGATGCCTGGAATAAAGTCGAAAATTCCGGCGTCGCAGCGTATAAGAAGAAATAATATTCATAGGAGAACGACATGAGAGTCGAATACATCAATCCATTTGTGGAAGCGGCGTACAATATCATGCATGAAGTACTGCAGACGGAAATTGTTCGTAAGGATCTCTACCTGAAGAAAACAGCCCAACCTGTTTTGGGTGTGGCTGCGCTTGTCGGACTGGCAGGGGATGTCGAGGGCAGGGTACTCATCGATATGAATCAGTCGACTGCCACCAAGATAGCATCGACAATGAACGGTGAAGAACTGACTGAGATGGATGAACTTGTGATGGCTACCATTACGGAACTGGCCAATATGATTACCGCCCAGGCAGTTACCAAACTATTCGATCTTGGTTTCAAGTTCGATCTCACTCCTCCGTCCATATTCACCGGAGAAAACATGCAGGTATCCAATTCGAATGTCGAAGCTCTTATCGTTCCCCTGGAGATGCCCCAGGGTCTCGTTGAAATCAACGTTGCCATCAGGGAACGTATGTAGGAGGACCTGAATTTTGAAAACCACCAGTGATTTCCCGAATATTAATGAAAGAATCCCCGATGGCAAACGTAACGGCGGCGCTGCATTCAGGGTACTTGTGGTGGATGATTCCATGTTTGTCACCAAACAGATCGGTCAGATCCTTACATCTGAAGGCTTTAATGTCGTGGCGACAGCCTCGGATGGTATCGAGGGTGTCGAGAAGTACAAGGAACTCTATCCCGATATTGATCTGGTTACTATGGATATCACCATGCCCAGGATGGATGGTGTCAGTGCTCTGGAAAAGATTATAGAATTTGACAAAGACGCCAAAGTTGTGATGATCAGCGCTCTCGGCAAGCAGGATCTGGTAAAGAAATCCCTGCTCATCGGGGCCAGGAACTATATCGTCAAACCCCTGGATCGAAAAAAAGTACTTGAGAGAGTCATTGACGTTCTGAAGGGCTGAAAACCGGTTGACACTTTACCGTGAATAGGTAGAATTGTGCCTCGTTGGGCGACTAGCTCAGTTGGTTAGAGTACGTGCTTGACATGCACGGGGTCACTGGTTCGAATCCAGTGCCGCCCACAATACGGTGATCCGAAAGGGTCGCCGTTTTTTAAGTTATAAGCCCTCGACACTGGATTCGAAGGTTTTGTCCGCCGACCGATAGGGAGGATGAGCCGACAAGGATGTCGGCGGAAGGACAAAACAGCGGCCCGGAAGCTTTCGACAGGACGTCGAAAGTTGGAGGGCGGATCCAGTGCTGCCCACAATACGGTGATCCGAAAGGGTCGCCGTTTTTTTGCAACAGGC
>JAUVIY010000316.1 GCA_030592625.1 Spirochaeta sp.
ACCGGGTGAGCCCCATGAGGGTCCGAGCTATCCTGGACCTGATTTCAGGATCTCTGGGATGGTGGGTGATCTGTTTGTTGATCTCTTCAAGGGCTTCATTGAGTTCCTGGTTTTCCAGGTAGGAATCATGGAGATTCAGAGCGGCCTTAACGTAGTTCGGTTCCTCACTCAAGGCTTTCTTGAAGCATTGACGAGCATCATCGGTTCGGCCGAGGTGCTCGTAGGCCACACCCAGGTTGTTCAGGGCGCTGACGTTTTCGGGTTCGATATTCAGAAGTGTCCGGAACGTACGGGCGGCTTCGTCCTCCTTTCCGAGCTCCTGAAGAACAATACCCAGATTGTTCAGACCGGGAACCCATCCGGGGCGGTTCTTCAACGCCGTATCGAAAGCGGCGCGGGCATCGTCCCAGCGTTCCTCCTCCTGATAGACCAATCCCATGTTGAAGCGAAGAGAGGCATCACCTGAATCGGCGGAGAGTCCCCTTCGGAAAACTTCAAGAGCCTTTTTACGCTCGTTTTTCGATTCATAAAGGGTTCCCAGATTGTTGAAAGCCGGAGCGTATTCCGGGTCGATTTCAATAGCTTTGTTGTAATATGAAATGGCTTCGTCGAAACGGTCGGAAGCCTTATAAAGATTACCGATATTGTATGGTATATCCGGTCTTTTAGGGTTTCGTTCTGCGGCTTCCTGGAATGCGGCCAGGGCTTTTTCATTATCTCCGTGCTTTCGATACAAGACCCCGAGGTTGTTCCAGGCTTCGGCGCTTTCCGGTTCGATATCGAGAACCTTTTTCCAGGATTTCTCGGCTTCCTTTGTCGTTCCTCTGGAATGGGCGATATGTCCGGCCAGAAGATACAGATATGCAATCTCATTGCCGCCGACGGCGAAGGCTTTGTCCAGGCGTTGTTCGGCCAGATCGAGATCGTTCAGTTTGAATGCCCTGACTGCACTGACGAGATAGTCATTCCATGTGGTGCTGTCGACCTTGTTTTTCATGGGCGGAAATTCATCTCTCCGGTTGGCTCACTCAGGGCTTTATAATCCTTGGGACTGTTCTTGCCATAAGCAGGAGTTCCATCCATCCACGCCGCTCTGACGGATGTATAGATGATTCTGTTCTTGATATCCTGCGGCCAGTAGAAACCCGGCCGCATTCCATCGCTCACAGAATCCCTGGGAACCCATGCGCTGCCCCTGATGACTTCTTCACGGTTTGTCGCAGCATAATCACCGGGCCTTGGACCCCATGATATCCACCAGCCTGCGACGCCTTCTTCGGCATCACCACTCCAGGAAATCCGGATTCGGTTGTCATTGTCCCGTTCCCAGCGGAGGTCTCGTGGAGGTCGTGGAGGCAATCGGGGATTGTACTTTATTTCCAGGGCCGACAGAACCGGTGCGAGATCGGCACCGGGATCAGGATCGAGAACGTATCCAACGACGAAGTAGCGCCCAATGATGGAATCATCAGCCTTCCATTCATACCAGCGGCCGAAACCTGTCGGATCTTCGGGTTCTTCGATCATTTCGATTTCCGTCCAGTCCGGGTCACCGGGAACCGGAAAGCCGACGTCTACAAGTTCATGCCGGTCGTTCAGGGCCCGTGCGTAAAATCTGACCAGCGTAGAACCGGGTGCATCAAATCGTGCCCGCACTCCGGTGAGGGAAGATCCGGGGAATCCCGAATCCTCGGGAATTGTACGTCCTTTTCCCGAAACAGCCGTTTCAAGATCCGAGTAGCCGCCGGCTGGAGGCGTCGAGTCATAGGCCAATGCCAGGCGGAATTCATCGATGTAGCCACTGAATGACGGTGACAGGAGGATCGGTTGATCCGACAGGCTGCCGATTCGAGGTGAAAACGGTTCGGAACCTTCACTTCCTGAAGGTGTGGCGTGAACCATATCCGATGGGATTCCATCTACGAGGTATTCCAGAAGACCGGGGGATGCGCCGGAGCGCCCCGAATCGGAAGTATCTCTTTTGAAACGGATTCTGTGATGACGCCATTCTCCGGGAATCAGCGGCGGACTCACCAGATGGAGATTCAGAGAGCGGTCGGTATCGTGACGGAAGAATCCCCGAAAATCCCAGACAAGCCTTCGGTTCTCTACCCGTGCAACGACACTCTGCAGCTCACCGTCGGCTCCGCGGCCCTGCCAGGACAGGAACACCTCGTCGGTTCTCAGGGTTGCCGGACGAAGGCGGAAGTCCAGGGTGAAATCACCCCACTCTGTACCCGGAGCCCACATGGCTGCCGGGGAAGGATAGAGCTTCAGCCCGGAAGGTCCCGGGCGAATGGATGTTTCTCCCCGGGCTGGAAATTGACCGGAAATTTCGTAGTGGCCTTCAATCCTGTAGTGGCCGACGGGATTTTCCATTCCAGGAGGTTCCGCCAGAAGAAGAAGGTCGATATCCTCCGGCTTGACATCCCCCTCATGATCCGCTGTGTCTGAGAGAAAGGGATTGCGTCCCAGGGGAGACAGGGTGAGAGCCTGTTCTCCCCGCCAGCCGTCGGTTTCTCTCAGGCCTTCGGAGGCGGTTCTCCCCCATCCCTCACCGGCGCCGTAACGGACGGTTTCACCCGCAGGCAGCCATGAGGTCACCAGGAGAAGCAGCAAGCTGGTCAGTCTGTATCTTTTTGTTTTCACATCAGTCGCTTATCGTTAATATCGGTATATTGCCATGTCCGATAAAATAAAGAACAAAGTCCGACAATTTCCCGGCACCCCCGGCGTTTACGTCATGCGGAATGCCAAAGGAAAGGTGATTTATGTCGGGAAGGCCAAGAACCTCAAATCCCGGGCTTCATCATATTTTACCGGAGAAAAGGACATTAAAACCAGATTTCTTGTGGAAAGAGCCGCAGATATTGAGGCGATACTCACGGCAACGGAATATGAAGCCCTTGTTCTCGAGAACAATCTCATTAAACGATATGCCCCACGATACAATATTAACCTTAAAGACGGGAAAAGCTATCCGGTTATCCGGATTACTTCCGAGGCTTTTCCGAGGGTTTTTCGTACCAGACGAATCATCCGGGATGGTTCGACTTACTTCGGTCCGTATCCCAATGTCAAAGCCGTTGACGTCTACATCAACCTGATCCGGAAACTCTATCCCCTGAGGCATTGTAAGGTGCTGAAAAAGCGGGATAAGCCATGTCTCTATCATCATATTGGACGCTGTCCGGCGCCCTGTGTCGGTAAAATAAGCGAAGAGGAGTACGGTAAAACAGTACGCAGTATAAAAGCAAAGCTCTCAGGCCGGACTGTGGGCTTTAAAAAGGAACTCGAGAAACAGATGCGGGAGGCGGCCGCGGAACTGGCGTTCGAGCGGGCCGCCGATCTTCGTGATGCCTTGACATCACTGGAAGTTCTGGATGCGGAACCTACGGTGATGGATTTCCGGGAAGAAGCCCGGGATTATATCGACTATGTCGCTTCGGGCCGTTACGTCGTATTCGCCGTGATGCAGATGCGGGGCGGCCAGGTGACCGGCCGGGAACTGTATATGAACGAATATGCCGGAACACCGGCGGAAGCGCTTCCGGAATTCCTGATTCAGTACTACGCCGAGACCGGGAGGGAGCGCCCCGATTGTCTGTTCCTGCCGGGGCTCCCCGGTGCTCTGTTGGAGAGATTCTTTACTGAAAAT
>JAUVIY010000071.1 GCA_030592625.1 Spirochaeta sp.
ATCAGACGGCTGCAGAAAAAACTGGGAATTACAATGGTCTATGTAACCCACGATCAGGAGGAGGCCCTGGCCATTTCCGACCGTATTGCCGTCATGTCTGCCGGGCGTATTGCTCAAATGGGAAGCCCATGGGAAATCTATCATAATCCTACAGATCCTCATGTAGCAAGTTTCATCGGTGTCAGTAATTTTTTTGTTTGTTCTGTTCAATCAGCAGATCCGGATAAACAAAAAATAGAGATAGATTTTTATGGCAAAGTTCTCAAAACTTCATCGCTGCTAAAGGCAGAAACAAAAAAAGTTATAGCGTCAGTAAGACCGGAGGCTATAAATATTGTCAAACAGGAACAGATTTCCTCAGATAAAATTAACCTCAAAGCAAGGATTGTAGATACCACCTACCTTGGTTCGGGATTACGTGTGACCGCCAGGACCATGAACAATGTGGATTTTCAGATTCAAATCAGTCACCCAAGGCAAATTGATAATCTTGTATCCGACAGTGAGATTATCGTTGAATTTTCACCGGAAGATGTTACGGTATTTCCTGACGAGAGTGTTAAAAATGAAGATTAATAAACTTGCCATAAAAAGACAGATCTTTGATGTATGGAATATCCCAATCCTGATTTTAATAGCCAGTTTTTCTCTTTTTCTCCTCTATCCTATCTTTATGGTTGTTAAATCCAGCATGATAAGTGTAGATGGAACTACAATTTCCCTGCAGAGTTATATTAAATTCTTCACTGTTTCCTACTACTACAAAGCATTGGTCAACACTCTTCTTCTGGGGGTGCTGGGAACTGCCGGTATAATGATACTGGTTATTCCTCTTGCTTATTTATACACAAGGTATAGAATCTTCGGACACACTCTTGTAGGAACGATTCTCTGGATTCCATACCTTACTCCTGCTTTTATCGGGGCATATACCTGGCTGATTCTCTTTGGAAAATATGGTTTGATAACCGATTTCTTCAGGAATATCGGGATTATGATTCCTTCCATTGGTGGTTTCAGCGGCATCCTGACCGTCTTTATACTCACTTACTACCCCTTAGGTTTTATTCTTCTGATCGGTGCGTTTCAGACAATTGATCCTTCTCTGGAAGAGGCGGCTCATAACCTGGGCGCTTCCAATTTTCGTCGTTTCTGGACTGTTACAGTACCCAGTGCCACACCCTCAATTCTGAATGCATCTCTTCTGGTCTTTATTCTTATTATTGACTCCTTTGGAATACCGGCGATAGTCGGAGTCGGTACTCCGGTACTCACCACACTGGTGTTTGGAGAGTTTACATCAGAGATGGGTGGCCCCCCCATTATGGCCGCAACCGGTGCAACTATCCTGCTCTTTATTTCCATGTCTATTCTGATTATCCAACGGGTATATCTGCAAAGACGGAGTTTTGTCTCCAGTGGTACCCGCAGTATGGAAATAATTAATCCCAAACCTCTCAAAAAAATCGTATTAAGTCTGATATTTGCTGTCGTTCTGGTTTTCTCACTTCTTCCAATTATTACAATTGTTATCTCATCCTTCACGGTTGCAAATGGACCGGTACTGCAATATGGGAATTTCACCCTGGATCATTACAGGAATACATTTTATGCCGTTGTACGCCCTCTGAAAAATTCCTATATTCTTGCCACTAGTTCCATGGTACTGGATCTTATCCTGGGCTCACTTATTGGTTATGTCATCATCAGGAAGGGCAAACGGATGGCAACTTTTATTGACGCTTTCGTAGCCCTTCCTCTGGGTGTTCCGGGTGTACTGCTCGGTATTGGTTTAATTCTCGGCTTCTCCAGAGGACCTCTGGTACTCGTAGGGACAGCTTCCATTCTGGTAGTCGCGTATTTTGTACGCCGACTTCCTCACCCTGTTCGTACCGTTTCGGCCATTCTTGCTCAAGTGGATGAGAATATTGAAGAAGCATCGGTCAACCTGGGTGTTCCTCCTGTAAAAACCTTCCTCAAAGTGACGACAAGAATGATTTTTCCAGGCATTGCAACAGGGGGATTACTGGCCTGGACTACCTCGGTTTCCGACCTGACCTGTACCATCCTGATCTACCCCGCAAGATGGAAAACCCTGACCGTAGAAACTTACGCGCAGATTAGAAGCGACCTTTACGGGCCGGCTTCGGTAGTCGGTATATTTCTGCTGCTCTCAGTTATGGTTCCAATTTTTATTGTCAACCTGATAAGCCAAAGGCGGCAGCGGATAAAGACTCAAGTGACGAAAAAATAAATGATAATATAACTATGCTGAAATTCAATACTGCAGTTTGTTTTGATTGGGACGGCACGATTATAGATTCCATGAATGATAAATTCGAGAATTTCATTTCCGCCATAATCAAAGCTTTTAAAATTAACTTTCAAAAGGATGAAATGCTGCTGAGCGACCTTCGTAACTTGATTGATTTCTGCCACAAAGAGTATGGAGGAGAATTAAGAGTCTATCAGTTTGACAATGTCGTCAATTCCCTCAGTCATCCACAGGATTTACTGAGGGTTGTCCGACTCCTGGCAGACAGCCCCCATCAGCTTAAAAACTCCTCCTACAACAGAGAACGACATTTATATACCAACTTTCAGGAAGAACTGGAAGGAGATACAAGCAGTGATTTTTCAGCCTGGGTAAACAGAATTGGTAATATTCTGGAAACCTTTATGAATATGAAGACATCTCCACTGGATCATTTCCAATATCTGCCCGACCGGAAAAAATGCTTTGATGTTTTTAATCAGGAGTATACAGATTTAAATACAGATTCATCTCAAAAATGGAAGCCTTTTGCCAAGGCTGAAAAGGTTTTAGAACAACTCTCTACAGCCAATGATCTTTTTATTGTCTCCAGTCTGCTGACACCTCTGCTGTCTGAAGAAGTTAAAACACACACCTTTGCGGGTAAAATAAACTCCTGCATCGGTGGCGATAAGGGAGATAATCTGAACGATGTAAAAACACTGGGATACCGGAGGGTTGTGTTTGTCGGTGATATGCCCGCTGATCGGGTTGCGGCCGCTAAGAGCGGTGCGGATTTCTACCGGATTCATCCGGGAAAGGACCAGGGGAATTATGACTGGGAGATGATGATAAAGCAATTAAGTCTATCAGTTAATGAGAACACATAACCGTACAGGAGATCTCATATTACAAGGCGGTACAGACGCCTCCATTTTTTGATGATTTCAGGCAGGCGAAGGTGAAGCGCATGCCGGCCAGCCCGTCGGCGGCGGTGGGAAACCACATAGCATGAGGATCAGGCTGTGTGCCTGTAATCCGGGCGGCAATGGCTTCGGCGGCGTCGGAATAGATGTTGGCGAAGCTTTCAGGGAATCCTTCGGGATGTCCGGCAACGACGCGGCAGACCCGGGCTGAGACCGGATAGGTTCCCGGACCGTTGGGTGTGCGGATCTGGGCGGGCTCTCCAAAGGGGGAATAGGTGAGCCGCTGCGGTACTTCCTGCCACCACTCGATGCTGCCCTTGTTACCCGACATCCTGATCTTCAGGCTGTTTTCGATTCCCGCCGCCGCCTGAGTCACCCAGAACACACCCCGGGCGCCGCCCTCGAGGCGGAGGAGGGCGCCGGTGTAGTCATGGACCACCCGGCCGGGAACGATGGATCCCACTTCGGCGGATAGCTCGGCGATTTCCTTTCCTGTGATGAATCGAAGCAGATGATGGGCATGGGTGCCGATATCTCCGAGAACCAGGGATGGACCGCTCTTCGCCGGATCGTATTTCCAGCCCCGGTGGGCCGTCGGATCGTCCTTTTTACTTTCGTCGGCTTTCCCGCCCTGGACGTACTCCACCTGGACCAGGCGCAGCTCACCGATTTCTCCCCCTTCCACCATGGCCCTGGCCTGTCGGACCAGGGGGTAACCTGAGTAATTATGGGTAAGACAGAATACCCGGTCGGTTTCTTTCGCCTTGGCGACAATATCCTCGGCGTCTGCAATGCTGTTGGTGAGAGGTTTGTCGCAGATGACGTCGAATCCCGCATCCATAGCTGCGATGGCATAGGGATGATGTGAGTCATTGGGAGTCATGATGGCCACTGCATCGGCGCCGTCGTCCCTGGCCGCTTCGGCTGCGAGCATGCTCGGCACGTCGGAATAAGCCCGATCCCCGGGGAGGCCGATTTCGATTCCGGCTTTCCGGGATTTCTCAGGATTCGAAGAAAGGACGCCGGCGATAATATCATAACGGCCATCGAGTTTTGCCGCAGTACGGTGCATCCGGCCTATGAACGATCCGGGTCCTCCGCCGATGAGGGCAAGACGTATGCGCCGTCCGAGTTTTTCAATTATGGGATTCAGGGACACCGAGACTCCTCTCAGTTGCTTTTCTTCTCCACACGGCGGAAGGCATCGGCCCATCGGACGAAAGCCGGCGTCAGACGGGTCTGAATCCACACCTTGCCCTCTCCACTGAATCTGCATACCAGTCCTTCACCGGAGAAGAAGAAGGATTTCATACCGCCGACGGAACGTACTTCGTACTTCAGACCTTCGGTGAATGCCACGATATAACCCGTATCGACAACATGTTGGTCTTTTACGTCGATTTCTATCAGACCGCCGTAAGTGTTAAACCACAGATCCCCGGTTCCGGAACATCGGATCATGAAAAGCTTCTCACCGGAGAAGAATCCCTTGAACCCCTGAAATTCGATTCCTGTAGCGATGTCAGGACCCGATGCCAGGAAGGAACCGTTCTGTACGAACACCGTCTCGTTCTCCAGATAGAGATGAGCGATATCACCCGGGGAACCGGGAGCCAGTCCGATATAAGCATCATCCGTTCCGGCTGTGTATTCGTTGATGAAGAGTTTTTCTCCGCTGATCATGCGTTTCAAACCGCCCTTCATCTTCGTTTTCATCGAGATGGATGTATCCATAGCGGCCATGGCTTCAGCTTCCACCCGCAGGGTCTTTCCTCCAGGGATCGTGACGTTGAGAAAGGCGTAATCCGGAGATGAATCTATAGTGTACGGAAAAGCTGTTTTGATTGTATCCATTCTATCCTCCTATTTTTTCTTTGGCCGCAGATGGGGGGTGAGACTTTTGCCGAAATTTCGGTCTGCATGAGTCTGACACCAGATCCGGCCATTACCTGAGAATCGACTGACGAGGCCTTCTCCTCCGAGAAACGAGGAGACCAGGCTTTTACCGGCCCTGGTAATCTTGTATTCGAGACTGTCCTCGAATGCGGCGATGTTGCCGGTATCCACGATGTATTCACCGTCAACATCTACCGGATAAAGAGCACCGAAGGCGTTGATAACGACAATTCCCGACCCGGTCATCTTCAGCCATATCATGCTTTCACCGGAGAAAATATTCTTCAGGCCCTGCCAGCTGATACTCATGTCTACAGATTCCTCGTAGGCGACAAAAGATCCTTTCTGAACCATGAGAGACGTACCTTCTTTGAGGTTCAAGACTTCCATGTCTCCGGTCAGATTGGCTGCAAGAATCACCTCGCCCCCGCCGGATCCGGCGGTAAAGTGGTTCATGAAGAGCCCCTCTCCCCCCAATGTCCTGGCGAGTCCTTTCAGGACCTTACCGCCTTCTTTCTTATGGGTGGTTGTTTTCACTTCCATATCGCCGCTCATGGCAATCATAGAGCCGCCTTCAGCGGTAACGTGCTCACCGGGATTCAGGGATACCCGGGCCGCGGCCGAAGCCGGTCTTTGGACTATTTCAACATTCATATCTATTTCCTCACTATCGGAACTTCGGATTGATCCACGCCGCCAGACCCTTGATACTTCGGGTCTGTATCCATATTTTTCCGTTGCCGACGACTCTGGTGACGAATCCTTCACCGCCGAACATCGACGCGAAGAGCCCGCCGGGCAAGGCGATTTTCAGTTTCATGTCTTTCTGATATGCTACCAGGAATCCGTTGTCCACAAACAATTCACCATCGACTCCACGTTCAATGATGCCTCCGTAAGCACCGTACCAGAAAGATCCGCCGTCTGTGCCGCCGACAGCCAAGAGTTTCATCAGGCCTTCGCCGACGAACATGGACGCAAAGCCAGCCCAGACGGTTTTAATCTTCACATCACCACTGGAAGCCAGCCAGGCTCCTCTCTGCATGCATAGTGTTTCTCCCGCTTTCAGGTCGATACGCCGGATATCACCGGGAACATCCTGAGCCAGGGTGACCCTTCGGGTGCCCGCCGTGTTATTGGTATATGTTGAAGCCAGCAGGCTTTCTCCCCCGAACAATTTCTTACCCAGGGCTGAAAAAAAACCTCCGTTGAAATGCGCTTTAAGATCGAGATCGGCCGACATGGATTGCATCGCTCCGCTTTCTGCGGTGATTTTTTCTCCGGTATCCAGGTCGACGTGAATATGGGCGAACGCCGGTCCGCCGGATATTGTCGCTTTCATGGTTACTCCTCGTATATTACTCTAGTGCATGGCATAGTTAATTGGAAACGGAGGATTCCCCGATGAACGAAATAGTTCTTGTATCAACGATCAGTCGAGTAACCGTCTACCGTGATGGCGCACTGGTCGAACGAACGGCGACACTGGTCAATCCAGGAACCGACGAGATTACCCATATTACAATTGGAGATCTTCCGGCCTGCCTCGACGATGGTTCTGTACGACTCAGTTTTCAGCCCAGGGGAGAGGATCCATCTGCGCCGATTGCCCAGGATTTCAAGGTCAGCCTGGTGGCGGCAGAACGGCAGTACCAGGATGATTCTGCCGAATCCCTCCGAAATGAGATGACGTCAGTCAATCGGGAACTCGACCGTCTCAGGTTCGACGTCGACCAGCTGAACTCCAGCATCGACCGGATATCGTCGGTCTCCATGCCGGAACGACCTCAACCCGGCGATTCTTCCGACTCAACCCCGAATCCGACAGACGCCCGGCTGTGTTTGAGTCTCTTCCTGGCGGACCGTCGCGAGCAATTGACCGAGGATCGGCACCAGTTGTCGGATCGGCGGGAAGAGATGGAAGAGCGGCTCGCTCATCTGCAGAACCGGCTCGAAGAGATGCATGAGGAGATAGATCCGTCCCCGGGCGAGATCAGGAAAGCCGTGCACCTGCAGCTTCGTACAGAGGATGGGCAGGCTGCAGGTGATGCAGAGCTGAGGCTTGTCTACCTGATTCCCGGCGCCCACTGGTATCCATCCTATAGCCTCTATGCCGCCGGGGGGGCTGATGATGTGTTGGCCATGCATGCGTACGTCGCCCAGCATAGCGGCGAGGACTGGACCGGAGTCACGTTGCGGCTTTCCACCGCGGAGGCTCAGCAATGGACCGAACTCCCGAACCTGCACAGCCTGAGAATCGGCAAACGGCAACCCATTCCAGCCAGGAAAGGATGGCGCTCTGCGCCTGCGGGTGCTGAGCTGTTGTTTGCAGATTACGACCGGTTCAAAGGTCGGATGCAATCGAAGCTCGACACACTCCCGGCGGTTGAATCGGTTGTTCGCGACGAGGATCTTGACGATGAATTTCCGTTGGAAGACGTTGAATACTCAATGGCCGAAGAGGAAGCTCCGTTCAAAGAAGCTGATTCGCGGCAGGAGATCTTCAAGAGTGCCCGGGCGCCTGCGAAGAAACTCCGGCGCGCAATGGTTCCTGACGAGCCTGATATTGAGCGTGAACTCATGGCGACCGCTGAGCCTGAAGGTCGGTTTCTTAACTATCATGAATTGCGTCTGCCTGAGCCGGACGAGCCGGGACGAGGAAAGCTGCAGGCGGCCGTCCGGGATGATGCGTCCCGGCGTCTTCACAGTCTGGTATCTGAAACCTATACCCTCGCCATGGCTTTTGCCGACCCATTATTCGCTACCGAACTTCCGGAAAGTTACGATGGCTTCGACTTTGTCTATGAGTGCGTAACCCCGGTAGATGTCTCCTCCCGGCAAGATTTCACCTATGTACCTGTTCTTCAACAGGTCATAACGCTTAAGCGTCGCTACGTCACCGTGCCGCGAGAAGGACCGGAGGTTTTTCGGATGGCAACTGTCGGTAATCCCCTGGACAATCCATTACTGGCCGGCCCGATGGACATCTATCTGGAAGGGGAGTTTTTTGTGAGCGCATATCTCAAGGTAGTCGCTCCTCGCGGGAAAACCGAAATAGGTTTGGGTGTGGAACAAGGCGTGAAAGTAGCGCGAAACACCGTGTTCACAGAGTCCCGGGATGGCGGCCTGCTCGGCGGAAATCTGGTGCTGCGGCATGAGCTCGCAATTGAACTGATTAACAATCTCCAGCATGAAATCGATATTCAAGTCAGGGAGCGGGTCCCTGTAACAGCAGATGGGGAAGATGATATTCGCATTGAGAAAGTACATGTTGTACCTGAGTGGACAGATTTCACGGGAGAGATTCCCAGTAATCGTGGTGGTTACGTCTGGGACCTGACTGTTCCAGCCGGCGGGAAGCGACAATTGAAGGCCGAGTATCGCGTCAAAATCAGTGCGAAGAATGAACTGGTTGACGGCAACAGGCGGGAGGTTCAGTGATGACCGGGATTACGAATCTGATGCTGGATGCCGGTGTCAAGGAAGTCACACTTATGGAGGATCGTGCCCGGGTGATCCGGCGGGGCACTGTCGGACTCAAGGCCGGAGTGACTGCAATCTCAGTTCAGGGCGTGTCGCCGCTGATCAGCGACAAGACCCTGGTGGGCAGAGTGATATCCGATCACGTTGCGGAGGTTGTCACCGTATCGGTCCTACGGGAGCACCGGGAGGTAACGGAACTGCCGGAAAATGATCCCGAGCGCATTCGGAAGAACCTCAACTCCATCGCCCGAAAGATCCAGGGTATTGGAGAGCTTCGGGCTCAGGCGAAGCAGAAGCTCGTGATGCTCAATGAACTGGAAGAGAAGGCGCTGGCTGAAATGGCGTACGATACCTCATGGTCTTCGGCTGACCCTGAGAGCTGGAAAAAGGACCTGGCCAACATTGGCGAGAAGGTTAACGAGGTTCATGATTCGTTGGGGAGCTGGGCACGCGATGTGGAGAAACTTGATCTGGAGCAGCGCGAATTCGAACGACAACTTGCGGCGTCATCCTCGGTAACCGGTGAGTACAATTACCGGATCGAGGCAATCGTTAAGACGGCTGCGAGCGGCGAATGCACCCTTGAATTTGAGTATGTGGTTCCGTCCGCCTGCTGGAGACCGTCGCATGTTGCAACGCTCAAGAGTGAGATGCTGGAGCTGCGAGCCGAGGGTTGTGTCTGGCAGAGCACCGGCGAAGACTGGCGTGGTGTGCGGTTGTGGTTCTCAACTCAGCGCCCGTCTCTCGGACTCGAGCCGCCTCATCTCGGTGAGGACCTTTTGAAGGTTCAGCGGAAGCCCGAGCAGATCGTCGTGGAAGTGAGGGAGCAGGCGATTGAGGACGCCGGACTGGGGCAGGCCGATGGATCCAAACCAGTCGGTGACCAGGACATGCCCGGTATTGACGATGGAGGTGAGATTATCAATCTCCGGTCGGCATCGCCGGCGGACATACCAAGCGACGGTCGGCCCTACCGTGTTGAGATCTATACGTTTGATACACCGGCAGATGGTGACCTGGTTTGTATGCCGGAATTAACTCGAGCTGTCATCTTCAAGAGCTCACAGGTCAACAACTCAAAGTACCCGCTCCTTGCCGGCCCCGTTAATCTCATCCGGAATAGAGGCAAAGTGGGCAATACCGTGATTTCATACATGGCGTCAGGGGAGGCGTTTGATCTCGGTTGGGGTCCGGATCCTGAGCTGCGCGTTCAGCGGTGGCAAGTAGACAGCGAGATGGATTCTAAAGCCCTCTCGACCTGGGAAGAGACACGGAAGACTACCCACATCAGATTGAGCAACATCGGCAATGAAACAAAAATAATTATGTTGAGAGAGCGCATCCCTGTGTCTGAAATTAACGCGGTAGAAATAAGGTATGACCGTGCAGTTGCCACTGAAAAGGTACAACCCGACGAAAATGGCTTCCTGGAATGGCAGGTCACGATAGAGCCTTTCGGCCAGGCCCATTATGAGTTTGCCTATATGCTCCGGAAAAAGAAAGCTGTCAGCGGGGTGTAGGATTCAAGGATGCTTTTCAGTCCGGATCGATATCGTTAAGGGTAATCCGAACATCTTCAGATTCCGCATTGATGCCGTATACGGTATAAGTATCCCCTTCATCGTCCCGGGCCTTGACGTTGACATACAAAGATTCGAGTTTAAGAAGCGGTATTTCCAGGGATTCACCGTCGAGGAGGGGATTGTCATTCAGTAGATCGTTTCCCCAAAGCTCTGAATCTACGTCGCTGATATAGAGAGACGCGATAATGAAGCCGGTTCCG
>JAUVIY010000239.1 GCA_030592625.1 Spirochaeta sp.
CAGTTATATCAAAAGGAGCTGTAAGATATTTTAGATGTGAAATGGAATATTCCTTTGTTTGCAGCTGTTTTTCCAAGGAAATCATTATTCCATATATTAAATCACTATCCTTCATATTATCACTATACCACAAAATATTTACCTTGTCTGTTATTATGTGACATACAGTCGAAAAATTATTATACAGCGGTAGTATGTGAAAGGCGAAACTAAGTGAAATGAACAATTACCGAACATCAAGACGAAATAATTGTAGCAATATGCCGAGATAAAACGCTATTTGTCGACTAGGCCATTTATTGGAACAGGAGTCTATGAAAGGTAAAGAACTCCCACATTGGGGTCATAAGAGTTCGTCATAGATGCTGCTTCAGAATTTAATCCCGGCGACGCTCTCCTGATCTTAACTAAAAATGGAGTATCCGACGGATCTCAACTAAGTCCTCGAATATGGCAACGACCTTCATCACACAAAACGAACAGACAAAGGGATCGACTCATAACTTTCGCAGAAGTCATCTAAATAATTCTCGAAGATCTTTTTTGAGAAACGATGACGACCCCGCCCTCGCAGTACAAGGGAGCGCCTGAACCTCTAGTCTACCGGATTCTCTTCGCCCTTACCGACAGGAAGTCACCCAGAGTCTTTACCGGATCACGGAATTTGGAAAGCCACATTATCGAGGCAATGATATATGATTAAAAGCTGACTTCCTTATTCAATGGCACTCTATTAGGGCAGAACACAAAAGCCTCAACCTCACCTTCTTTACAGCTTACTCCGCTGATGTCCGCCGGATGCTGCTTCAAGGATAGTATGAATTTTCTTGAACATTCGAGACAGTGTGCAAGAAGGTTTGTAAATAGTTAAAATACAAACATGAATTCTTCAACTGCCTTCATCTGGATCTATTTCGGTATCGTCTACTCCATATACTACGTTTATACCTTCGATTCTCCCGGGCGAGTCGAAGCCATTCGAAAGAAGTTCGGCCAGGATCGGGGAGAACTCGTCCGTATTACAACGGCCAGGCTATTCGTGTTCTTAGCCCTGGGGCTGGTCCCGTGGCTCCTCATACCGAACCTGTTCAATGAACCGAATTCACATTGGGGCGTCGTTCTTCTGCCTACGAGCCGCGATATTCTGCTCGGCGCAGGAGTGGGTGCTGTGGCCGTAACAATAATCCTCTACAACCCTCGCAAAAAGGCCTTTACAAAGAAGTATCCTCAGATGCGCATCCGCCGTTGGGGTTCCCGGGAAATCACAGTCAACCTGATAACATGGGTACTCTACCTGTCGGCTTATGAAGCCATGTTCCGGGGATATCTGTTGTTCAGCCTGAGAAATATCGGGATGATACCGGCCATTGCCATCATACAGACCCTCTATATCATCATTCACCTGCCTTTCGGAGGATTGGTGACGGTTGGAACAATTCCCTTCGGTATCGCCGTAGGATGGCTCGCCTGGAATGAAGAGAGTTTCTGGATCGCATTCATCGCTCACATCGCCGTGGCTTTTACTCATACCATACAATCCGCAATTCTGAACCCTGATATGAATTTCCCCGCCCGAAAAGAACCGACACAAGATGGGTGAATTACTATTTACATATGAATATATTGATTTTATCTTTATATAATGACCTTCAAGATAGGATTGGACATCGGCTCGACGTCGGTTAACGCCGTCGTCATCGGGGCTGACGGAAATATTCTGGATGAACATTACCGCTGGTGCCATGGTCGCCCCTTCCGAGTTACCCGTGATCTTCTTCTGGAACTCATTGAAAAGTATCATGAAATCGAGACTCTGGCCCTCACCGGTTCCGGTGGCGAAAAGATGTCCGAACTCATAGGAGGCCGCGTCGTCAACGAGATTGTCGCTCAGGCCGCATCTGTCATACGCCTGTATCCTGAAGTCAGGTCTGTTATCGAAATCGGTGGTGAGGATTCCAAACTGATCGATATAGCGGAGAAAGACGGTCGGCGGCTCATGGAAGA
Organism: Spirochaeta sp.; assembly: GCA_030592625.1. GTDB lineage: Bacteria > Spirochaetota > Spirochaetia > DSM-2461 > DSM-2461 > UBA2779. The sequence continues at coordinate 2,005 of JAUVIY010000239.1, forward strand.
GTTCGCGATGAACAACCTCTGCGCTGCGGGAACCGGCAGCTTCCTGGATCAGCAAGCCAAAAGAATAGGCGTATCCATCAAGGGAGAATTCGGCGAATTGAGTTTGAAATCCACCAATCCGCCGCGTATCGCAGGCCGATGCAGCGTATTTGCCAAGAGTGACATGATCCATCTTCAGCAGATAGCCACTCCGGTCCACGATATCGTTGCCGGGCTCTGCTTCGCTGTGGCCCGGAACTTTAGAAGCCACCTGGCCAAGGGCAGGGCAATCGCCAAACCGGTGAGTTTTCAGGGCGGGGTAGCCGCCAATGTCGGGATGGAACGGGCATTTCGAGAGGTATTTGAGCTTGAAAAAGATGAATTGATCATACCTGAGAATCATGCTTCCATGGGCGCAATCGGCGCCCTCTTCGACAGCGAAGGCATCGAAACGGTACCTTTCAGGGGCTTAAGAGAACTCAACGATTTCCTTGAGACCCGGGAGAAGAACTTTGCCTCCCGCAAAGCCCTCGCATACACCGGGTCGGAACTCGATAAGACTGTCAAAGCTCTGCCGAAAGGCGTGAAAAATCTGTCCGTATCTCTGGGACTGGATGTCGGCAGCCTGAGTACAAACCTTGTCCTCATCGACGACGAGAACAACGTTGTGGCCCGGCGTTACCTGCCGACTGCGAGCAAACCCCTGGAAGCCATCCGCCGGGGGCTGGCTGAAATTCACGAAGAAGTCGGAGACTCGGTGGTTGTGACTTCCGCCGGCACAACCGGATCCGGACGCTACCTCACCGGTTATTTCATCGGTGCCGATGAAATCCACAACGAAATCACGGCCCAGGCTACGGCAGCCATCGCCCATGATCCGGAAGTGGATACCATTTTCGAGATCGGCGGACAGGATTCCAAGTACATCCGCATCGACGACGGTACGGTTACGGACTTCGAAATGAACAAGGTCTGCGCCGCCGGAACCGGATCGTTCCTGGAAGAACAGGCCGAGAAGCTGGATATCGACATCATCGGGGAATTTCAAGACCTGGCCCTCGGTTCAACGCAGCCCTCCCGCCTGGGCGATCGATGTACCGTTTTTATCGAAGCCGACCTCAATACCGGCCAGCAGCGGGGTGCAAAAAAGGACGATCTGGTGGCAGGCCTGGCCTATTCCATCGTCCTTAACTACATCCGGAAAGTGGTGGGCACCAGGCGGATCGGCAACAGGATTTTCTTTCAGGGAGGTGTGGCCAACAACGCCGCCGTTGTGGCCGCCTTTGAGGAAATTACCGGGCGCACCATCACCATACCACCCCATTTCGACGTCACAGGTGCAATTGGTGCGGCTATCCTGGCACGGGAGAAAACCGCTGCAAAGGGCAAAACTGTCTCGAAATTCAAAGGGTTCGACGCCTGTCAGATGCCCTATACCATTGACAAGTTCACCTGCGAAGACTGCGCCAACCAATGCGAGGTGCATACCGTCACAATCGAAGGTGAAAATAAGATACTCTACATCGGCGACAGGTGCGACAAACATGGAAAGCATGAGAAGGGGGATCGACCGAAGATTGCCAACCTGTTCAAGGAACGGCAACAGCTCCTGTTGGGAGATTTCACCGAGTATAAACAGGATGATGAAGACACTCGTCCGGTTATCGGGATACCCCGTCAGCTCATGGTTTACTGGCAGCAGTTCCCGTTCTGGAGAACTTTTTTCGAAGAACTCGGCTTCCGGGTGATGCTGTCCCGACGGACCGACCGCAGGCTTATTACCGAAGCCCTGGGGATGATAACGGCTGAAACCTGCTTCCCGGTAGAGACCATCTTCGGGCATGTTCAGGACTTGCTGGACCGCGGTGCCGACCGGATCTTCCTGCCTTTTATTGTGGATATGCAGGCCGATGCCGACAATCCGACGGTCAATTACAACTGCCCCTGGATTCAAACTTATCCGTACATGATTAAAGCCGCTTTCAAGGATAATCCCGATCTCGTTGACAAACTCATGATACCAACCCTCCATTTCCGCTACTTCGAACGTGCCCTGATTCCCGATCTGGCCGCGTTTATGAAAGAGGGATTCGGTATCAATCCGAAGAAGGCCCGACAAGCCTTATACCTGGCCGACGATGCCCAGAAGAGTTTTGAATCCGCCTTGAGGGAACGGGGTCGAGCGGTTTTTGAGAATCTGAAACCCGGGCAGAGAACCGCGGTTATCCTGGGGCGCCCTTACAACACGGGAGATCCCCTGATCAATCTGGAGCTGATGGACAAACTCATCAGGCAGGATGTGTTCCCCGTACCCCTGGATTATCTGCCCCTGGAAAGGGAAGACGTGTTCGACGACTACTATATGATGTACTGGCCCAACGGTCAGAAAATTCTGGCCGGTGCCCGGCTTGTGGCGGCCGACAAACGACTGGACGCCGTATACATCGGTAATTTCCGATGCGGACCGGACTCTTTCCTGCAGCATTACGTATTCCGGGAGATGGGCAGCAAACCCTTCCTCTTCCTGGAAGTGGACGAACACTCGGCGGACGCCGGTCTCGTCACCAGGATCGAGGCCTTCCTGGACAGCCGGAGTGCTTCCCGGACATCAGAGCCGGCACCCCGGGCCGGCCGG
>JAUVIY010000362.1 GCA_030592625.1 Spirochaeta sp.
AAGAACCTCCACAACAGATTTTTCTCATGAATTACTGGAGCGCCAACGAGCCATTTGTCATATCGGCACTTATCATAATGCTCGGGTACCTGTTAAAACGCTTTGGCGTCTTCAGAGAGAGTGACGGGGAAGTTCTGGCTAAGGTGGCCCTGAATATCACACTTCCGGCCATTATTCTACTCAACGTTCCTTCGGTTCCCCTGAACGGATCAAATATCCTGCTGCCGTTCATCGGGTTGGGCTGTTCGATGTTGATGGTGCTGTTGGGGCTTTTCATATTCCGGCGGCAGGCTCCATTGGATCGGGGTCTCTCAATGACGGCCGCCCCCGGATACAACATTGGCCTGTTTGCCATCCCTCTCGTTTCAGGACTCTACGGATCCGCAGGCATCACCCGTTTCGCGTTGTTCGACCTCGGAAACGCCTTTGCCATATTCGGGCTGTCCTGGTTTCTGGCATGGCGCTTCTCGCCTCACAGGAGAGATGACAGTCTCGGGGTTCGCGGGATAATCAGGATGCTCTTCGGATCGATTCCCTTTGTCGTTTACTTGCTGGCTATCATGATGAACCTGACAGGTGTCCGGCCAATAGGAATCGCCGTACGGTTCCTGGAGGTTCCCGCCGTCATGAACCGCGGTATATCGATGTTGGTTCTTGGTATGCTTCTGCGATTCAGATTTTCGAAGAATACCTGGAAAGCCATCTTACCTTTGCTGATACTCCGGTACGTGTTCGGTATCATAATTGGAGGACTGGTCCTGTTTCTTCTCCCGATTCCCGTCGAATACCGGATGACTGTCGCCGGGGCCCTTATTCTGCCGGTCGGACTGTCGGTTATTCCATTCGCCGTCAGATGGGGGTACGACCGAGACCGGGCCGCCGCCATACTGAATGTCGGCATACCGGTAAGTTTCGTATTGTTCTGGATTGTCTGGGCGGCAGGCAGATATCTCCCTGTACTTCAGCCGTAGGATTCCATAAATGCCTGGAGAAGAGCCACCCCCAGATATAAAAGAATACTGAAGATTGATGCTGCACCTGAAAAAATAATCCGATCCAGCTGCAGACGGTTGCGGAAGGGTATTGTCGCAGCATAAATGATCGCCGCGAACACCCCGGACAATGCACAGAGGGCCAGGGTCCAGGATTCCACGGCGATAAGAAAGAGCAGGGTTACGTCTGTAAATCCCTGGCTGTTGCCCACCAGGTAAAAATACAAAGTCAGCAGGGAGAGAGAAAATAACAGGATGGTAAGTCTTCCGAAAAAACTCGGGAGCCATATTCGTCGCAAACGGAATGAACCTTTCGCCATAATTCCATCATAATGATATTTTCAATCCGGGTCGATCGATCCGTACCGGTGCTTGCTCTGTGCCGATCCTCGGGACTATCATGTTGCCATGGCCGATAATCCAGCTCCCGCTATAAGGGAGATGCTCACCCAAATGACACCGATAACTACTGAAGCCGTACCTGTAACAGAAACACCCGGCAATATACGGGCCGTTCTCTTCGATATATACGGTACTCTGTTGATTTCGGGTACCGGAGATATCAGCCTGGCATCCGGTCATCCGGGTACCTTCGGCATGGAAGAAATTCTCACACAATCGGGTTTTACAACTTCATCCAGACATATCGGAGATACGATATCCGATTTGCTGGAGAGAGGTATCCGGGAACGTCATGAGGAATTACACCGTCTCGGAGTGGATTATCCCGAGGTAGAAATCAGGGACATCTGGAAAAAAGTTCTTACGACACTGTGGGCCGATGGATTACTTGATGATGATCCTGCCGACAAGCCTGTTGATCTGCTGGCGCTCAGACATGAACTTGCCGTCAATCCCGTATGGCCCATGCCCGGTTTCCCTGAAATCATCAGCCGGCTTGGTAATGCGGGATATCTTATAGGCATCGTTTCGAATGCCCAGTTCTACACCCCCCTCATCCTGGAAGCACTAACCGGAAAATCACTTGAACAGCTCGGGTTCGGGAAGAAACTCTGTGCGTGGTCTTATAAACTTACCCGATCAAAGCCCTCTACCGACATATTCAAGGGGCCGCTGGCACAGCTGTCAAACAGCGGGATAATCCCTTATGAAGTGCTTTACGTGGGAAACGATATGCTCAATGATGTGGCCACTGCTTCATCTGCCGGCTGCAGAACGGCCCTATTCGCCGGAGACCGCCGCTCCCTCAGACTCCGTGAAGGGGATGAAAGGGTCGACGTTGAACCTGATATGGTTATTACCGAACTCTCACAACTTGATACACTGATTCCTTAGAGGAGCATCCCATGGCAAAACAAATTGAAAAGAAACAGAAATCCCGTAAAAAGCGAAAGGGATTGCGCTTTTTTATCTCCCTGCTGATTCTCCTCGCCGCAGCAGGAACCGTTTTCTGGTTCGGTTGGGTTCAGTTCAGCCTGGGAGAAGGGGATTTCGCCGTCATCTATTCGAAATCAAACGGATATGAATCCGAACCCTTGAAAAACGGGGAGTTCGCATGGCGCTGGCAGGCGCTGCTTCCCACAAATCTCACACTCCATATCTTCAATCTGGAAACCCGTAGTGTGACATTCGATCGAGGCGGCAAACTGCCTTCGGGAGATCTTTATGCCGCAATGGCCGGTGATGATGTGAATTTCGACTGGGAAATCGAAGCGAAAATTGTCTACCGTATGAATCCCGACAGCCTTCCGTCCCTTGTAGCCGACGGCCTGATTACCTCAGAGCTTGATTCGTATTACGGCGATTTTGAATCCAGACTCAACAGTGAGCTTGTACACCTGATAGCCACCGAGGTTGAAACCGATCCGGAAGAGGAAGTCGGCGAACGATTCAAACGACTGGAAACTGTAATGAAAGAAAAAGCCGCCGCCATTGACAGCCGCATCATCATTGTCGATGCCGTTGTGAAGGACTGGTCCTATCCCGAT
>JAUVIY010000262.1 GCA_030592625.1 Spirochaeta sp.
AAAATGCCCGATTTTTGAAATTACCTCCTTATTATACAAAAAAAGTACGGCCGCCCAATAGCATACAGTCCGATTTTCACAACACACAGATACAGATATCCGCAAATAGTCCTCTTACAACATAAGAAGAAGGAACACCATCACAAACAATGCCACTGTTTCGATAATACCGATAACCATGAAATAGTTCGCAGTTCCTTTTCCCGTGTCGGCAAGAGCATCGGCGGCTCCTGATGCTGCTTTTCCCTGCATGTAGGCGGAAAAGCCCATTGCCAGGCCGCCGAAGACACCGGCACTCAGGAGTGTGAGTGTGTCCTGTTGACTTCCGCTGATGAAAAGCATGAGCAGAAAGCCGTAAATTGTCTGTGTAAGCGGGGCTCCGGTAAAGGCCACCAGCATAAAAGGGGCTGGCTTGTTCGCCGCAAAGCACTTTTTCCATGCCCCCACCGATGCCTGACCGGCTGTGCCGGTGCCGAGGGCGGAACCGATTGCGGCAAGACCGAGAGCGGCCGCGGGTCCAATCAATCCGATGTCCATGAAGGAACTCCTTGATTATTATTTTCTTCTGATATCCGTACCCTGAACGGGTTGTATTCTATCCCCGTCCACTCCATACCGAGTTGACCGGAGAATTCCAGCATATTAAGACGGATGCCGTGAACGACAACCGACAATAAGGCCATTATCAGATTCAATCCGTGACCGATGAAAATAATGATGACACCGAAGGGAAATGTCCATCCATCAAGCATTGGAGATGCGAGATTGTTGAAGCTTGATGCGATATAGAAGGATGACATCCCGACGGCGAATAACCTGATATATGAAATAATGTTCGAAAAACTGCTGATCGTATCAAGGAATGTGGTAAATGCTCCTCCGACACCCTTTAGAATGCCCCTGAAAAAACCGACATCGGAATCCTGCTCACCGAACAGCACCACAAGTGTAAATCCTGCCGCAACCATGATTACTGCAAAAGAAGGCATCAGCGATCCGATGACAAGAGTGAGTACCAGGAAATACAACCCGCCGACGACGGCTCCCCATCCAAGATAAGAAAGAGATTTAAGACGGGGGAACTCCCTGATTAGATTCATCACGTTTGCCAGTGTGAGCTGAGTGAGGCCAAGAAGGAAACAGAGCCACATAACCGCTTTCTGAGGATCGGTTTCAACATTTGGAAAAAGATCGGGATAAGTGGCAATTGACGGTATCGTAAGACGCCGCAGCGGTGTCAGAGCTGCGATAGACTTTGATCCGAACCAGTTTCCTGTGATGGTACCCCAGGCAATCGTGGCCAGACTCAGAACAAAAAGAAGTTTGATTGCGTCGGGAACCGCCCCCGCTTTCTTCAGGCTCTTTACCGCAAAAAACATCGCTATGAGAAAGAAGAGAACACCATAACCGGCATCTCCGACAATCATAGCAAAGAAGATGCTGAAATACGCCAGAAAATACAGGCTGATATCATATTCCCGATACCCGGGCAGTGTACCGAGAAAATCAAATACCGGTTGAATGATTCTTATCTTCGGGCCGTTCTTTAACAGTGTCGGTATAGGATCATCAGGTTCCGGATCCCGGATCAGAAGACCCCATCCTTCGGCAGTGGCCAGCTCCCGGACAGTTGAGATATCGCCCTCGGGTACAAAGCCCGTAAGCCAGGTCAATTCCCCTTCACGGTCCATACCGGTGGTCAGAGCCTCAAATTCAAGGTTCTGCTCCAGGCTTGCGAGGAAATGCTCCAGTATGGGTTTTCGGCTCGAGTGTTCAACCAGTTCATTGCCCAGCTGAGCCATTTCCACGAGCTTGTCCTCTTTGATTGAAGTCAGCTCAACTATTCCGTATTCCGGTAAATCGACGGATATCCCGACAGCTTCAGCCGGGGCTTCACCGGTAAATACGGCTGCGAAAATTGATTCTTTCTTTTTCCGATGCAGTATGAACAGAGTGCCGCCCGCATCTTTGATTCTGTCCATCATTGCATCAGCGCCTTCGAACAGACGGATATCGATTCCCTTGCTCCTGAGAATTGCCAAATCAGCCGGTTCGAACTCTCCGTAGGGTATCAGCATATCTGCCTGTGCCGACACCTTGCCTACGGATTCATGTATTTCTTTAATCCGCCCGTCTATTCGAAGGATATCATCAACGGCATCCAAGGCCGTATCCCGGTCGAATACCCCATCCCATTTCTTCGGTTTAACTGAATTATCAAGTTTTGTTATTGCTGTAGAGACGCGCGAATGAAGTTCGGTGAGCGTATCCAGGTCTTCTCCAGATCCTATCGGCTTTGCTTCAAGATGCAATACACCTGACTTCCTCAGGTTCCGAAGGGCTTTCTTTCTGCCATTCTCAAGGATGACAACGGAAACCTTTTTCATCGATACAATCATCCGGCTACCCTCTCCAGGCCGCGTTTGGCGATTTTCCCGCGAACCACCGCCGCTGTCTGCTGATCCCCCAGATAGATGCTGATTTTCCTGATATGTATTCGGGTTTCAGGAATCATCACTTTTTCAAAAAGATTTACTCTCTGAGTTGTTATTCTGAGCTCAATGGCCAGCAAGCGGCGTTGTTCTTCAAGAACCCGGAGTTCCAGATCCAGGAGTATAACCCGCTGCAGCTCTTTCACGGCCTTATCCACCCAGAGAGGTTTTACCCATAAATCATAGGAAACCGGAGCGAATCTCGCACCTTCGAAAACCGGTATGCTGACACCTGCGATGTTACCGACTCCCGTTTTGACTTCTTCAAGCACCAGCAATGTCTCATCCAGGCCGACATCCTCACCGAAAACACCAATCCATCGGCGGAAATCTTCTTCCAGGGTTTCCTTGTCTTTCCGAACCACCGCTTCACGGTCTAAAACCTTGCGTATCTCCATCTGAAGCTGCTGCTTTTTCAGGATGAGGGTGGGAAGATACCTGGTATACATCTTCAGAGCGTCTTTCTGCTTTTTCAGCTCATTTTTCGTGAGTTTTATTTTGGCCATGGGCCCCCTACTCCTGACTCACGGGCCAGAACTTCTCACACAGGTTGGACCGCAGACCGGTTTCTTCCTTGTCGAAACATTCGGCCAGCATCTTCCACCCGTTATCAAGGGCCTGCTCCAGTGGAATATTGACTGTAAGATCCATCATCTCCTTCTCAAACAATTCACCGTACTTTATAAGTTTCACATCCCAGTCGGTCATCTGGAATCCCATAGCCTGTTTCTCAAGTGAGTCCTTGTAGGAAGCGTAGATTTTAATCATGCCGTCCATCAGGGGTCGATGGTCCTCTCGGGTCCGGTCATTCACCTGCTGTTTGAGACGGCTCAGGGAACCAAAAGGCTCGATACGACCGTTTCTGAGATAGTACTGACCCTCGGTGATGTAACCCGTGTTGTCGGGGACCGGGTGAGTAACATCGTCACCGGGCATCGTGGTAACCGCAAGGATGGTAATGGACCCCGCACCCTCGATATCCACCGCTTTTTCATAGCGACTGGCCAGCTGTGAATACAAGTCTCCAGGATAACCACGGTTCGATGGAACCTGTTCCTGAGTGATGGCAATTTCCTTCATGGCGTCGGCAAAGTTAGTCATATCCGTAAGAAGAACAAGAACCTTTTTACCGTCCAGAGCGAACTTCTCCGCTACCGCAAGGGAAATATCGGGAACCATCAGGCTCTCTACGACAGGATCCGCAGCGGTATGGACAAAAAGAATAGACCGGCTCAAGGCACCGCCTTCTTCCAGAGTGTCCCGAAAATAGAGATAGTCATCATATTTAAGTCCCATTCCACCAAGAATGATGAGGTCGACTTCAGCCTGAAGGGCTATCCGGGCCAGTACCTCATTGTAGGGTTCACCTGAAATTGAAAAAATCGGCAGTTTCTGGCTTTCCACCAGGGTATTGAACAAATCGATCATCGGGATACCCGTTCGTACCATATTCCTCGGGATAATTCTCCGTGCAGGATTGAATGACGGACCGCCGATGTAAATCATGTTCTCCGAAAGACGTGGTCCTTTATCCCTGGGCTCTCCTGACCCGTTAAACACACGTCCCAACAGGGATTCCGAATACGAAATCTGCATGGACTTACCGAGAAACCTCACTTCATCCCCGGTAGAGATGCCTCGACAGCCGGCAAAAACCTGAAGAGACACCTGGTCGCCGGCCAGCTTGATTACCTCGGCAAGCGAAACACCGAAAGATGTGTTGATCTGGGCCAGATCACCGTAACGCACACCATCGGCTTTGACGATAATGACATTTCCGGCTATGGATTCAATTCTGCTGTAAACCTTGCTCATGACTTTACATCCTCTAAAAT
>JAUVIY010000285.1 GCA_030592625.1 Spirochaeta sp.
CTTTCTCAATCAATTCCTCCAACCCCTCTATACTTTCATATATCAAACGTTCCGTAATAACGTCAGGACGTGTGAGTGGTTTGTCCGGGCTGAACAGTGTACAGCAGTCATCGAAAGGTTCCACAGCCGTCTCATAAGTACCAATCTTACGGGCCAGGATGATAATTTCTTCCTTATCCAGGCCGATCAGGGGTCGGAAAACCGGCATCGGTACTGCTGCATCGGTAAATGCCAGGCTCTCGAGGGTCTGACTGGCCACCTGTCCCAGTGATTCACCGGTGATAAGGGCGCCGCACCGGCGCTGCTTCGCCAGATTTTCACCTATCTCCATCATGCAGGCCCGGGAATGGAGAGTCGTTGCAGCTCGATCGACTGATTGATTGATCTTCACCTGACATTCTGTGAAAGATATGGAATAAAGTGTCAGTCCTTCACTCCATGGCGCGATTAGGGCGGCCAGTCGTGTCACCTTGTCGTGAGCTTCCGGTGATGTGAATGGGGGTGTGTGAAAATGTACAGCAGTGAGTTTCATTCCCCGTTTGGCCATCATGTATCCGGCTACCGGTGAATCGATTCCACCGGAGAGCAGGAGTATCCCCCGTCCGGCGGAGCTTACCGGCAGTCCACCCGTCCCGGGCCTTTCTCTCTGATAGACATATCCCCATTCCCTGAGTTCCACTTTAATGATGAAATCCGGATTGTGAACATCGACGGTCAATTCAGGAATGGCCTCCAGAAGCAGTCCTCCCAGTTCTCTGGCATATCCGTAACTGTCCAGTGGGAGACTCTTATCGGTCCTGCGGACTTCGAATTTGAAGCGGCCGCCGATACCGTCGTTCAGACACCCTTGAGCAATCGATATGGATATTTCCGCAAGGTCTTCAATGGTTTTTTTCACCCGGAAAGCCCTGCTGAACGCTACGATTCCCGGAGTCGTTTCCAGAAGCCGGATTACATCAGTTTCAGGGATGTTTGTTTCCAGATAGTAACGTCCTCTCCGGTTCGTTACCGTGTTCTTTGCCCCGGATTCCCCGGAATATTGCTGGAGTTTCTTCTTTATATTCTCTTTAAGCATACGCTCGAAGAACGCACGATTACCTTTTTTCAGTGTTATTTCACCGATTTTAATCAGCCATAAATCACTCATGGCCCGGATATTATCGAAAAAAACACTTTCAGTCAGCATGTCATTCAAGCAACTGCCATGAAAACGGCGTCAATTGAATTGGAGGATGATATGATTCCCGAACGAATAAAGAAAGTCAACATTCATTTCCGAAGACCGAGGAAAGCACGAGAAACGGTCAGGTTTGCCTGGCCATTTGCCAGCCGACAAGGGGCGCCGCGACAGCGAGTGAGAGCAGGAAAAGCAAGGTTCCGTAGTACCGCGGGCTTTTCGCGGAGTTTGACACCTTTCATCCGAAGATTTATTTCAGTGCTGTTCCTGATCACTCTTTTAACGGCATGCAGCTGCTCGCTTCCGAATGAAGATGAAAAGTGGACGGTGATGAGTTGGAATGTGCAAAACCTCTTCGATGGTATCGATGACGGGACCGAGTACAGTGAGTTCGATCCGGGTTCAGGTAACTGGGACGACAGACTCTATCAGCGTCGACTGGAAAGAACAGGGGAGGTAATCTCGGGGGGGACGTCTGGATCTGTCGATCTGGTAATTCTACAGGAGCTTGAAAATCCCGGTATTCTGGATGACCTGGCCGACGGTCCCTTGCGAGGCAGTGCCTATCACTGGAGGCTGGCCATTTCAGGATACAGCATCATCCGATGTGGTGTCCTCAGCCGGTATCCACTCAGAGATATTGATGTTGTCGACTGTGGCTATTACGGAATACGCCCCTTGAGACCGGCTCTGGCTTTTACCGTCGATACTCCCGCGGGTCCGGTCAGGGTTATCGCCCTTCACTGGAAATCCCCCAGGGATGGAAGGCCTGCTACCGAAGATGCGCGATGTTGTGAGGCTGCGGTGTCAAAAGGGCTTGTGGAACCCATGCTTCTGCGCAATCCAGATGTTGAGATTCTCATTATCGGAGACTTGAACACACCCGGTGACGGCCTTGTTCGGCCGGCGGCCCTGGCACCCTGGTTTCCCGAAATCGATCCGGAAACTGATGAAGCGGTTTTATACCGGACCGATCTCCAGGAGGGTGCCGGTATCCATGACGGTGTTGTGGTCTTTTTCGATCCGGATCCCGACCCTGCATCCGGTCCAACGGGAACCTACTGGTACCGGGATGATTGGGAGAGGCCCGACAGGGCTCTGCTTAGCCGCGGTCTTATCGAGTCACCCGGCCTGGTTTTCGAATCCTGCCGAACGGCTGCGGAGCTTGTGGGTGACGGAACCGGGCGGCCGATTCGATGGGTGACCGATTGGGAGGAGGGCTACAGCGATCATCTGCCTTTGATGCTGGAATTCCGCAAGAGCTGCAGTGATAGCGATGATGGGTGAATGAAAAACCGGCCGTAACCCGGCGGCTTCTCTAAAAAAACCGACGTTTCCGAACACACCCCTGGTGAATCCGTACTTGCTCCCGGCTTTAACCGCGATGTCATCATCTCCGGAGAAATCACCATAGCCGTAGGTGATATAGAGCATAATCCTGGAATCCGGCGAGGCATAACCGAGGTCGATATTCTCCATACTCAGGCCTTGCCGTCCAGGTTGGAAACGTTGAACCATCCGTCGGAGAACTGGGGGATGTTGATGGCAATCCTGAGGTAGGCACCGAAAATGAAGCCGTTGTTGTTGAAGAGAATCAACTCACGGGCCTCACCGGGGATGATACCGTTGAGAGTCGAATTCTCCTCCTGGGCGTCAGTATTATGGTGATCAGCAGGATTTTTTCATGTCTCTCTCCTTCCCGTTTTCCAGGATAATGGAGAGCTGCCGTTTCCCAATACTCAACTGGAGATTCTGAATGAATCAACGAGTTCAAGAGGCTCCATCTCCCGGTTGAGGATGCGGTAAACCCTCTGTATTACCGGCAGTTTGAGTGAGCGATTCTGTACCATTTCCATGGCGTATTTGGTGGCTGGAACACCTTCGGGCAGATACCCGATATCATTGATATTTTCAATCAGCTCGTCGATGTTCTTATAGGGCTTGAGGATGTCCTTGAGTACGATCTGTCGGCCGAAGCGGCGATTCCGACCATGGATCGAATGGCAGGTCACATCCAGGTCGCCGACGCCGGCGATGGATGTGAAGGTTTCCGGATGGGTTGAACCCAGGGCGGTTCCCAGGATCTGGATTTCATTCAGACCGGCGGCGAAGAGCAGGGATTCGGTATTGTCTCCCACCACTGGGTCGATTTCCTTGAGGGCATCCAGGATGCCGTACGCAATGGCGATGATGTTTTTGGCGGCGGCGCTCACCTGAACGCCTATAATGTCCAGCGAGGGAAACACCATAACAGACGGACCCTGCAGCAAATTCCTAAAGTACAAGGCGTTTTTGGCATCCACTGAGGCACTGATGAGGCCCGTAAGCTTGTCACGACCCATTTCCTCGGCATGGCTCGGGCCTGATATGTAGACCAGATAATTTTTGTATGCCCCTGGAAGGTATCCTTCCATAGCCTCCAGTACGAACTGTATACCACGTTTACCGGGTATGAATCCCTTTGTTACCGAAGCGATTCGGGGGTGGGCTTCGATGATGTCTTCAAATCCAAGAACCCGGCGGATAACATCCATGAGATAGAGAGAAGGAATGGCAAATATCAGGGCATCCCGGTCCTGGCAGGCTTCTTCAAGGGAGGCTACCGGCCGGAGTTTATCCGGCAGGAGAATGCCCGGCAGTCGGGATGAATTCTCCTTTTCCTCGCGAATCTTTGAAGCATGGGCGTTGTCGTGACTCCAGAGGATGACATCATGATCTTTATGAGCCAGGGTTCGTGCGATAGCGGTCCCATAA
>JAUVIY010000266.1 GCA_030592625.1 Spirochaeta sp.
ATTGAATCCAGCGGGACCGGTGCCTGGCATGTCGGAGAGCAGGCTGATTCCAGGATGCGACGAACCGCTTCCGATCATGGTGTTCGTCTGAATCATCGGTCCCGTCAGCTGCATCGGAAGGATCTGTCTGATTACGATCTCCTGTTGACAATGGACCTTCATAATTATAGAGACACTCTGGCCCTGTGCCGTTCTGAAGAAGAACGGCACAAGGTAAAAATGTTCAGGGATTACGACCCTGAGGAAGGGGGCGATGTCCCTGATCCCTGGTATGGGGGAATGGATGGATTTGAAGTCGTCTGGCATATCGTCTTCCGTACCTGTACCTCACTTCTTGATAAGATACTCAAAGGGTCGGCCGCCTGATCGGAAAACACCTCTTGTTTAGTCATCTTTGGTGTTATATGCTGGCTCGAGATTAATTATCTGGAGCCTCAAAATGCACAAATCCCACCGCGTTTTTTTTCTGATCATTCTTTCAGCTGCAGTTCTTTTTCCCCTGAATGCACGAGGTAGTGATGATATTCAACCTACCGGTTTACCGGAGCGGGTAGTTCAGGTCGGGTCATCGGCCTTTTTAGTTGTAAATGCCCTTTATCTGTTTCCTGAGGCATCTGAAAGGATTGTCGCCTTAGCCGATGGAAATCAGGGCAACGGATTCTTTGCTGGAGATATAGATCCTGGATTCGAAGCCAAAACAGTTCTGCCACGTAAAGCCAACACCGAAGCGGTACTGGCGTTGAACCCCGACACGGTGGTAATGAAGAACTACTTGAAGAGTCGTATGGGTGAACCCTTTGAGCGGGTCAATGTTCCTACGGTTTATCTTGACCTTGAAACCCCTGAGGCATGGATGAAGGATCTGAAAATCATCGGAAACCTGTTCGGAAACCCGGAACGTGCCGCTGAATTACAAAGGTTGTTCAACACGCGGATATCCGCAGTGGAAGAGCCGTTGGCGGATATGCCTGAGAATCGGAAACCGAAAACTCTGCTGCTTTATTGGTCCGTCAAGGACGGGGCAACGGCGGTGAACATCCCCCCTCTCACTTGGATTCAAACCCGAATGGTTGAGATTGCAGGGGGCGATCCCGTATGGAAAGATGCCGACCTGGGTGAGCGATGGACACAGACGGGTATTGAACAGATAGCGGCCTGGGATCCCGATGTCATCATCGTCGCCGCATACCATGTCAGTGCGTCCGATGCTGTCGAAGAACTTGTGAATGATCCGATATGGTCCTCATTACGAGCCGTTGTAAACGGAGATCTTTATGCTTTCCCCGGGGATTACCACAGCTGGGACCAGCCTGACGTACGATGGCTGCTGGGTTTACAGTGGCTGGCCTCGTCGCTTCACCCGGACAGATTTCCCGAATTGGATATGGAAGCTGAAGCCAGAAGTTTCTATCGGGATATGTTCTTCCTGGACGATTCCGATTTTGATGATCTAATCAAACCACGGCTGACGGGACTGGACTGAAGTTGATCAGAGATCGGAGTCGCCGGGTATTTAGAAATGCCGGACTGGTTGCAGCCCTGATTGCGGTTTTTACCCTTTCTCTGCTCTGGGGACGTTATCCCCATGTCGGTTTTACCCGGCTATCCATTTTTACCACAGACCCTTTGGCACGAGCCCTGATTTGTAATATTCGCCTTCCCCGGGCTTTGATTGCGGTAATGCTGGGGGCCTCACTGGCGGCCGCCGGAACCATCCTGCAGACAGTGCTCGGAAATCCTCTCGTAGAACCGGGTCTTCTGGGAGTGAGTCAGGGCGCCGCTTTCGGTGCTGCTCTGGCCATTCTTCTTGCCGGCGGAGTCTACTGGTCAATTCCGGTGTCGGCATCGGTTTTCGGCTTAATGGGCCTGGCTCTCAGCTGGTTTCTGGCCCGTAAAATCAGGTACGGCGGTTCAATACTCCGTCTCGTACTGGCCGGTGTCGTCGTCTCCGCTTTTTTCTCCTCCGGTCTGGGTGTTCTGAAATATCTGGCCGATCCCCGAAGTGAGCTGCCTGATATCACGTTCTGGCTGATGGGAGGGCTCACTTCTGCCGACTGGCCTTCGGTGGCGAGGACGGCCCCTCCGGTAATTCTGACACTCTCACTGATAGTACTTGTCAGGTGGCGAATCAACCTGCTGTCACTGGACGACCGGTCCGCTTTTGCTCTGGGGAGTCATCCCGGCCGAGAGCGGCTGGTACTTGTTGTCCTGTCGGTTATTGCCGTAGCGACGGTGACGGCTACGGCCGGAATCATCTCCTGGGTGGGTTTGCTTGTGCCACATGTGGCGAGGAAACTTGAAGGGGCCGATACTGCGCGTTCACTGCCTCTTTCCATGATATTGGGTGCAATGTTCGTGCTCGTTTGTGACGATATTGCCAGGGGATTGCTGACTGGAGAGATTCCTTTGGGACTGCTGACCGCCCTTGGCGGAGCTCTTCTCTTTGCACTATTGATGACTCGAAAAGAGAGACCCTTAAAAGGATGACAGAAAAAACCGACATTGCTGTTATCATTGATGACGTCACATTCTCCTGGCCTGTATCCGACAGTCCGCTTTTCGAAAAAGTGAATCTGGATTTCCCAAGTGGCGATACAACCTGTCTGATCGGACCGAACGGATCGGGAAAAACCACAATGATGGAACTCATCCTCGGATGGAGACGGGCTATTGCGGGCGGCATCAGACTGGAGGGACGTACCATTTCTTCGATCCCATCCCGTGAGCGAGGCCGGATGATGGCATTAGTACCCCAGGAAGAAAGGCTGCCATTCTCATACAGCGTGCTTGAGTATGTACTTCTGGGGCGTGCACCGTATCTTCCTCCGCTGGCAACTCCAGGGAAACCGGATCGGAAACTTGCACTCGAAGCCCTTGAGAGAGTCGGTATCGCCCATCTGGCCCATAGGGCAGTTCCTATGCTGAGCGGTGGTGAAAAACGCATGGTACTCATCACCAGGGCTTTAGTTCAGGAACCCCGGATATTGCTTCTGGATGAACCGGCCAATCATCTTGATCCGGCTAATCGAGAGCGGGTGATGGAGATTCTGTACAACCTGAAATCATCGGGTATAACACTCATCATTAGTTCTCACGAACCGGATATGGTCACCAGACTGGCTGACTGGGTTATCCTCCTCCATGCCGGCAGAAAACCTGTAATGGGCAGATCCAATGCTATGATCGTTCCTGAAAAACTTTCTGAACTCTATGGTGTTAAGGTGAAAATCGTCGAAGCAGAAGGCCGACGGATTATACTCTGGGGCAAATAATGCAGTATAGAACCTCTCTTTGTATTTGAATCGTTCTGCAGAGGGGCCGGTTGATTACCCGTCAGGAAATCTTTACCTTGAAGAATTCCGAATAATTCTTGTCGGTTTTGAGAATATGGTTCGTGACCCAATCCTGCAGGAAGTCCAATACCTCGTTGGTTAGTACGGATTGATCCGATTCTAAACCCGATTGGAGTTCCCTGGCTTTGCTGAGAAGAGCATCGTGCTGCATGATATACCGATCTTTGTCGGGGTAGTCGAATTCCGTGAAAGCCGTTTGTTCTGCCGAGAAATGGTAGTCTGTATAATCGATGAGTTCCGCCAATGTCTTCTTGAGAACAGCTTCGCCTTCTCCAGACTCCATGTTCACATAGAGCTTGTTGATAAGGCCGATTAATTACCTGTGATGCTCGTCAAAAGATGATACGTTGACACAGAGGCTGGAGTCCCATTTTATGAAATCGTCGTATCCGATCGTTGTGAGTATCTGTATGATTTTACGGGACAGTTCCAGAAGCCTTTCATATGATGCAAAGGCTCCTGATCTATCATGATTCTTTACCCCTTCAAATAGAATCCTGACCGTCTGATGCAGTTCGTCATGAATGCTTATGAGATTATTCAGTTTCTCAGCATCGGTGATTTTTTTCACTCCATGGGATTCCAGCCAGAGCCCGAGCTGACAGTTACTGGAATCAATGAGGTTCACTTCATTGATTGGAATCATCCCATCCATTACGGCCCTTGCGGTTGCGGTCCAGTAGATATGAGCCAGAATGATATTGGAAATACTGATACGGCTCCGGGTGGTATTTCCGGATTGATCTGATGCCTCCATGAGAGTTTGGCTGAAATGCTCGAAGGATCGGTTGGACCACAGGTATGATTCGGTAATCCTTGTCGATATAAAGTTGATTCCCCGGGCCTTATCGGTGAGATGCTCCATCGAAGAGTCCAGCCCATCGGCAATGGTGAGTGATGACATCAGTATTTTTCCGATTTCCTGTGATCCGACTCCCATTTCCTCC
>JAUVIY010000381.1 GCA_030592625.1 Spirochaeta sp.
CCCTACATGTTGAGGGATAAGATCGGCTCCCAGGTGTACGTCCCTCTGAAACTTTATCTGGACAATGCGATCGACTTTGTGAAAGAAAAGACCGAAGAGCATGGGAGCAGGGATTTCAGTTATTTTGACATTCTGGTGGCCTCGGTGATGCGGTCCATTGCCCAGAAGCCTCAGCTCAATCGCTTCATCAAGGGTCGTCATCACTACCAGCGAAACAATCTGAGTGCAACGTTCATCGTTAAGAAAAAACTCACCGAAGAGGATCAAGAGCGTCAGGCCATTATCAACTTCGATCCGGCTGATACCTTCGATGACTACACCCGAAAACTCAGGCAGGCCATACGGGACATGAGGACTCTTGAGGAGGATGAGGGAGAAAAAGTGATGAAAATCCTTTTTTCTTTCCCCACATGGATCGTCAATATCATCACGGGATTGCTTATGAAGCTCGACGATTTCGGGATAATGCCGATGTCCCTCAGTTCCGTCGACGGGATGCATACCAGTATTTATATAGCGAACCTGGGCAGCATCGGTTTCGACGATGCACCGTATCATCATATTTATGAGTGGGGAACCGGTTCCGTCTTTCTCACATTCGGTCGGCTTCATAAAGAGCGGATATTCAGCAAGGATGGAACCGAAAGGGTACGCTATGTCATTAACGCGGCTGTCAGCATAGACGAGAGAATCAGCGAGGGTCTTTTCTTCGCCAATGCCATACGCCTGTTCAAGAAGTACGTGGAGAATCCACGGCTTCTGGATGAAAAGCCCGAGCTGCCCGACCTTTGGGAGAAGATGAAAATACCTGGGAAAACCATTCATTTGAAGCGATAGTCATCCGGGTCGGATTTTGTGCTCTTTCTCCCGGAAACCAGCATGAGAATTGCCATCACTCCTCCGAATGCCGCCACCGGCCATAGTCCGGCTCTGTCCACGGCAAACCCCAGGAGCGGGGCGAATATCATCACATAGAAAGACCCTGCCTGGGAGTCGATGGATAGAATGGTGGCTCCCATTCTCGCATCTGAAACTTCGTCGATTCGGCTCATGAGGATGGGTCGCCAGATGTTCCGGAGTATTACGATGAAGACAAAACAGGCCACCGCGACAATATCCCAACCTTGCCATAACGCTCCTGCCGCGCCAAGGAAGAACAGGATTGTTATCATCCAGAGTAACCGGGATGCCGGTTCGGATCCCCCCGACTTGTCGGAGAATCTGTGAGATTTACGTGATGCATAGCTGGAAATGAGATAGAGCATGAAGAAGACGGCTCCCACAATAACGGCCGAGCGCCGTTCATAAGACAATACCGCCAGGAATGGCAGAGCGATGGCGGTCTGTTTGAGAAGCGGCTGAAGATAATCCTTGGTGAGAGTGGCGTTTCCTTTGTAAGTCATTGATTCGAGAAAAATACGGCGCAAAGGTCTGTTTCTCATGGACCCGGACAGGGTGGAAACCAGACGGCGCCAGAGGTCACCAAAAGTGATTTCCGAATGAACGGAACCATCAAGCCATGACGGATACCCGAGAAAGTTGATAATGTTGGCCAGGTAGGGCAGAACCGACAGCCAGAAAATCGTACTGTAGTTCTCGGTTATAATGACGGCGACTGTTGCCAGAACCACAGAAACAGCGGCGCCGATCTGGCTCCAGGAGCGGGTATAACCGTAGAAACGGGTCTTTTCGCCGGTGCGGCCTTCGGATGTGAGCCAGTCGAAAATCATGGCCTTGTGAGTGCCGGTACGGAATGCTTCTCCGATGGCGAAGAAGAACATGGCTGCAAACAGGGTCCAGAGTGGGCGGCTTACGGCGAATATAATAAACGACACAATGTAGGCGGTGAAGGAGGCGATCATGGAACGCCGGCGGCCGAAGGTGTCGGCAATGAGCCCGGAGGGGATTTCAAGTATGTTCACCCATACCTGACGGAAGCCGATGAGCAGCCCGATGGTGAAGAAGCTGAGGCCTTTGTCCATAAAAGCCAGGATGAGGAAGGGCTCATAGTATTTCTGGTTTTTCAGGAACCCGTAAAGGGAGAAGCGGGCGAGCATGTTTCGGGACATGAACTATTGTATCCCGGAATCAGGAAACCGGGGTATGATACCTTTCATGGTTTATAGGAATTACGGCAGGAACGGAAGAATTACCGCGGCATTGGGATTCGGCGGAATGAGGTTCGAAACTCCCATGGACACGGATAAATCAGCGGCAACGGTACTCAGGGCATTTGAGAAAGGTGTCACTTATTTTGATACGGCTCCCGGATACTGTGAGGATCAATCGGAAATCATCATGGGAAGCGCTATTCAAGAGATGAAGAAAAGCGGGGCACCCTTCGCCATTTCAACCAAGTCAAGCAAAGCCGACGGTACTGATCTGAGAATTCAGCTCGAAGAATCTCTCAGGCGCCTGAACGTCGATGTCATTGATTATTATAATTGCTGGTATGTGTTGACTTTAGATATTTGGGAAGAGCGAAAGAAAGGCGGGGCCGTGGATGCCATTCTCAAGGCGAAGGAGGAGGGACTCATTCGTCACGCCGTTTTCTCAACCCATCTGCCGGGTCCAATTATCAAACAGGTTATAGAAGAGGGTTATTTCGAAGGGGTAACCCTCGGTTATTCGGTTATTAATTTTCCATTCCGGCAGGAAGGTATCCAGGCCGCCGCGGACAACGGTATCGGCGTTGTCGTGATGAATCCGCTGGGAG
>JAUVIY010000147.1 GCA_030592625.1 Spirochaeta sp.
CCCAACGTGCTCAGCGAATACTCACTGTACTGGCAAAGGAAGAGGCCAAACGATTCCATGCCGACAAGCTGCTGAGTGAGCATATTGTCCTGGCCATTCTGCGGGAAAAGGGCGGTATCGCCTTCAAATGCCTCCAGAGGCTGGGTATTAATATGTCGGAAATGGTTACCGAATTGGAAAAAGGGCTTCCTCACAGAAATCCATCTTTCCAGCTTGGAGAGATACCCCCCTCTAATCGCGTCAAAATGCTGCTGGAAAACGCCGCTAATGAAGCTACGACACTCAATCATGAGTATATCGGCACCGAACACTTCCTGCTTGCCGCCGCAGGTGAGCCGGGCAGTGCCACCAGTGCGTATTTGTCCCTCTACAAAGTGACCGTGGATATACTCCGTGGCATCGTTTACGAAATAAACGGAGAGCGGGAGGGAACAAGGACAACTCAGCGAAAAGTGGAAAAGCCGGCCTTCACTAAAAAGGCATCCGGCTCGGAGAGCAAGTCCGTTACCGGCATGCTGGACGAATTCTCCCGGGATTGGACGGCCATGGCGCAAAAGGGGCAACTGGATCCCGTTGTCGGTCGGGAAAAAGAGATTGCCAGGGTTATGAGAATCCTGGCCAGGCGTACCAAGAACAATCCGGTACTGATCGGGGAACCGGGAGTTGGTAAAACCGCGGTCGTTGAGGGACTGGCCCAGGAAATTATTGACGGAACGGCTCCTGATATATTCTCAGGCAAACGTCTGGTCAGTCTCGATCTGGCAGCACTGGTTGCCGGTACGAAGTACAGGGGTGAGTTCGAGGAACGGCTGAAGAAAGTTATCAAGGAAATCGACAAGGCCGGAAATATCATTCTGTTCATCGACGAGCTTCATACGATCATAGGTGCAGGCGGTGCCGAGGGAGCCATTGATGCATCAAACATGCTCAAACCCGCCCTGAGCCGCGGAGAGCTTCAGTGTATCGGTGCTACTACGATGAACGAGTACAAGAAGTATATAGAGAAGGATGCTGCTCTGGAACGGAGATTTCAATCCGTTATCATCGAGGAGCCGACTATTGAAGAAACCTACGAAATCCTTTGCGGTATAAAAAGCCGCTATGAAGATCATCACAATGTGACTTATAGGGATGAAGCCCTGAGATCCGCCGCCGAACTCGCAGGGCGTTATGTCACGGAACGACACCTGCCGGATAAGGCCATCGACCTGATCGATGAAGCCGGTTCGAGCAAACGGATGCAGAACAACACCAGGCCGGAAGCTATCGGAGAACTCGAGGTTAAAACACACGATCTCACTGAAGAGAAGATCTCCTATGTGAATGCCCAGGATTATGAGAACGCTGCGAAAGTAAGAGACAGGGTTCGTGACATGAGGAACCGCATTGACGAGCTCAAAGCTGATTGGGAGAAAACTCTCAAGGAAGAGAAAAACCTCATAAGCGTGGAGGATATCCAGGCTATCGTCTCGGAGAACACAGGCATTCCAATGGTGAGAATCGTCAAGAGTGAATCGGACAAACTCCTGCAGATTGAGAATGAGCTGCATAACAGTGTCATCGGTCAGGATGAAGCCATCGCATCAGTGGCATCAGCCGTACGCAGGTCTCGAACCGGACTCAATTCTCCGTCCCGACCCTTAGGTTCATTTATTTTTCTAGGTCCCACCGGAGTTGGTAAAACACTCCTTGCCAAGAGTTTGGCTGAGTATCTGTTCGGAGATACCGAGGCACTGATACGGGTTGATATGTCTGATTTCATGGAGAAGCACAATGCGTCCCGTCTGGTGGGTGCACCTCCTGGATACGTAGGTTATGAAGAAGGCGGGCTGCTTACGGAGAAAATTCGTAAACGACCATATTCCGTCGTTTTACTGGACGAGATTGAAAAAGCCCATGCCGATGTTTTCAACCTGCTGCTTCAGGTTCTGGAGGAAGGTGAGCTTCAGGACAATTTCGGTCACAAAGTGTCTTTTCGGAATGCCGTTCTCATCATGACTTCCAATGCAGGAGCCAGAGAAATCAATCGGGGAAGCTTCGGTTTCCAGACGGGAAACGGTATCATGGCCCACGATGATATAAAATCCACGGCAATGACTGAACTGAAGCGCCTCTTTCGCCCGGAATTTTTGAATCGGGTCGACGAAATAGTCGTTTTTCACAGCCTGAAATACGATCATGTGATGAATATTCTGGACCTGATGCTTAATGAAGTAAGAGAACGCTTGTCCGGACTGGAGATTACTCTGGAAGTCAATTCCAAGGCACGGGATATGCTGATGCAGATGGGATATAACGTTATTTATGGTGCCAGACCCTTGAGACGCACGATCCAGAAGGAGATTGAAGATCCGCTTTCTGTCGCCATACTCCAGGGCCGATTCGAGTCCGGTGATTCTGTTTCAGCCGAAGTTCGATCCGGAAAAATCAGCTTCAGGCGCAAGAACAGAAGAAAAAGATCTACAGAACCGGCAGAAAGCATGACAGGAGATACACCTATATCCCTTCCTGAGGCAAAGGTGGATATACCGGAGGAACAGCCCAGGAATTAACTCCTGTGTTATGCTGGGTGCCATAATGAGACGGCGTTTATCTTACGTTCTGATACTCATCCTCCTTTTCACCGGTACTACCGTATTCGGGCAGTCGGCGGATCAGCTGTATGCCGGCGGCCGCCAGGCCTTTACCGACGGTCTATGGCCGACGGCGTCCTCCCAGTTCTCCCGATTGCTCAGGGAGTATCCTGAAGATCCCCGGGCGGATTCAGCGGCTTATATGGGAGCCGTCGCTTACTACAATGCAGAAGAATACAAGCGCTGCATTGATGTCCTCGTTCACTTCTCCAGAAGGTACCCCGATTCCGCCTGGAATCGAAGAGTTGCCTACTGGGAGGGCCTGGCGCGCTATGAGCTGGGGGACTGGTCCGGGGCTTCGGCGGCATTCGAACGCCAATCGGCACTGATAGAGGAATCCGCCTACAGGGAACGCTCATTACTTTATCTTGGCGCCTGCAGGGAGAATCTCGGTGACTGGGACGGTGCCGAAAAGGCCTATTCAACCATCCTCAATGAAGGCCGGGACTTCGATCTTGTGTCCAGAGCCGTATTTCGCCTCGGCCAGATCCGGTTATCGGATAACAGGCCGTCGGAAGCGTTGGAAGCGTTCAATCTTCTGGCCTACGATTATCCCTCCTCACCGATGGCGTCGGACAGTGATTACTGGATAGCCGAATCCCGCAGACGTATGGGACAGGACGAGGCCGCACTGAACAGCTATCGCAATTTCCTGGCGACGGTTTACAAATCACCATACAGATCCTTTGCCTTACTGGAAGCCGCCCGGCTGGCTTCGGATGCTCATTATGATGATGAGGCTCTGGCTTATCTCGATCTCAGGGACGATGAGCGCTCGTCCGGTTCGGATGAAGAGGCTCGGGTGGTACTCAGAATCAGAGCGGCCTCCTACATGCGGATCGGTCAGATGTCAGAGGCAAGAACGTCCTATGCGGCGATCCTCAGAAATCCCTTTGATGCCGGCGAAGCACAGGCAGCCGCTTTCAACCTGGCTCAAACCTGGATCGGAACCGACAGGATCGGTTCGGCGGTACCCTATCTTGAACGGGCCGCAGATGGACCTGATAGACGCATATCCGCCGATGCCTTGTATCTTGCGGGTACAATTCTGCTTCATTCCGGTGACAACCGAGGTGCCGATGTGCTTGAACGATTCGCCGGGGATTACCGTCGTGATGAGAGGAGGGAGGAAGCTCTCCGCCTGGCCGTCAAAACCCGGCGGGACGACGGTGAATCCGAACTGGCGACCGGGGTTTTAAACACGCTCGTCCGGGATTATCCGCAGAGTGAAGAAGCCCCGTCTTATTTGTTTCTTCGCGCCGAAATCGCCCTTGAAACCAATGACTCGACATCAGCGTTAAGAGACTATGGTATCCTCACCGAAACCTACGGGGAATCCTCTCTTGCAGTGGATGCCCACTCCCGGATCGGCTACATCTATGCAGATCGGAATGAACATATCCGTGCAGCCGGGCATTACCGACAGGCCGCTGATATCTCAGGCGGGACGGAAGGGGGAGAGACCGGACGCAGGGCTGTGTACTCGGCTGCTGTAGCCTATCTTAACGGTGGGAGAGGCGCCGATGCCGTTATCCTTTTCGATTCTCTTGTTCGATCAGATCCTTCCGGTCCCTGGAGTGTCGAGGCGGCCTACCACATGGGAGAGGCACTCTACAACGACGAAGACTATCAGGGTGCGCGCCGTGCATACGAAACCGCCGCTCAATATGGCGATGCCGATTGGGCCTTCGAGGCTCTGTACGGTATCGGCTGGACCTGGTTCCGTGATACGGACTGGAGCAAGGCTGCAGATGCCTTTCAAAAAGCCGCTGAAGCGGCGGTAACCCGGGAACAGGAAGCCCGATCCCGATATCGTGTGGGTTTGAGTCTAGCCTCGGCCGGAGAGTGGGAAGAGGCCCTGGTTTCTTATGACGAAGCACTGACGGTACGGGTCGGAATCTGGAGGGAAGAGGCTTTATATCAGAGGGCATGGGCACTCCTTAACCTTGATCGAATTGATGAAGCGGGTGAAACCGCTGATATCCTTGCCCTGGAATTTCCCGATAGCAGTCTGCCGGCCGATCTGCCGTTCAGAATGGGGGAAAACGCCATGGCAGCGGGAGAGTATTCAGAAGCGATTATCTGGTACGATCGCTGCAGGGCCGACTATCCCGACTCGGATATTGCCGTTCGTGCTGAATTGAGAGCCGCATTGGCGGCCCGAGAGAGTGGTGATGCCGGGGATTCAGCACAGCGATACGGAAAGTGGATTCTCAGCCGGCCTCAAGATCCCGGTGCCGGCGCCGCCGCTCGATCATGGTCGGAAACCCTGAAGGACGCAGGCGATCCCGATCTGGCGGTGGATGCCATGACACAGATTATGGAAGCGGTCCCTGACGATCCGGAACTCAGATCTCCGATTATTCTGGCCTGGGCCCGTGTCCTGGGCATTCCTCCCGAATCACGGGAACTTCTGGAAACCATTGCCGAGGATGAGTCCCTTCCTCCGGCCGATCGGGCTGAGGCCCTGCTTCTGACTGCCCACAGGTACCGCATGGATGGCAGACAAGGTCGTTCCCGGCAGCTTTACGAAGTATTAATCCGTGATATACCCGGAAGGATAGGAGCCGAAGCACAGGAAGGTATGGCCCGCAGCTATGCCGATGAAGGCAAGCTCGGCGAAGCCGCTGAGGCCTATCTGGCCGTGCCCTATCTCTATCCGGAACAGACCGATATAGCGGTCCGTGCCCTCAGGGAAGCTGAAAAACTTTATCGGGAAGCCGGTCGCGACAATGAAGCCGATAAAATCCGTTCCCGCCTTAATTCTCTTTAGTGAGGTAATTTCAAAAATCGAGTATTTTTGAAATTACCCAGACCTTTAGAATACATAATTTATTATAATAAATTATGTATTCGACCCCATGACGAGGTTCTTACAAAATGGTAATTTTGAAAGAACCTTTAGTAACGAAAGCCGCTGCGCCCAATGAATTCCCTGATAATGGACAGTTCCGGTACTTCCTCAACGGGGAACGGGGAAAAATTCCTCAGGAAAGACATCAGTCGGCGGGCTTCCCCGTATTCCTCTTCAACAGGACTGACGGTACGAAGCAATGGCTCGGCGAAAACCTTCAGTATGGCCAGCTCGTAATCCAGGGCGGAATTGAACATCACATCGGCTGATCCCTGATACGGGAAAATGTGTTTTTCCTCACCACGGCGGACCGACGGCCATATTCTCAGAGTGTCAATCGCCTGATAGTTCCGGAATTGGTGATCTCTGACGATTCGCCGTACAAGCCGGTTGTCTGTAGTGGGAATCCTGTCATGGTCGTCCAGATTGAGCTGTGTCAGGGCCGATATATAGATCCGAAAAGCTTTATCCCTGTCCATTCCCGGAGTGAGATCGGGGTTCAGGCCATGAATGCCTTCAAATAGAAGAACCCCGTCATCATCGAGACTGATTTTTCGTCCCTTATCCAGTCGCCCGCAGACTTTTTTAAAGTCAAAGATGGGGATCTCGGTCTCTTTTCCTGCAAAAAGATTTTCCAGATTCCTGTTGAAGAGATCGACATCCAGGGCCTCAAGCACTTCAAAATCAGGTTTTCCCTCTTCATTCAGCGGGACGTCCGTTCGTTCCCTGTAATAGTCATCAAGGCTGATCAGTTGGGGTTTCAGTCCTGCCGATTTCAGACTCAGCGCCAGCTTCTTGGTAAATGTGGTTTTCCCGGAAGATGAGGGGCCGGCGATCATTACGGCTTTTACCCGGTCCCGTTTCGATGTAATAAGACCAGCGTACTCGGCGATTTTCCGGTCGTGCAGGGCCTCGGCCGTCTGAATGAACTCTCTGGCCTGAACCCTGTTTCGGGAGAGTTCATTCAGCTGTGCGACATTCGACACCCCGAGGATTTCCCCCCATTTTTTATGTTCTTCATAAACTGAGAACAGCTTGGGTTCATCATCTTTGGCACCGATATCCTCCGGAGTCTGTGAGGGAGGGTATCGTAGAAGGAATCC
>JAUVIY010000312.1 GCA_030592625.1 Spirochaeta sp.
ATGAAACTCTACGCCAGGACAATGCTGTTCTTCCTGGGTGTCATCGGGTTCCAGGCCCTGGTGACGGCCGGCCTCATCCTGGGGCTGGTATCCCGGGACAACCTGGCAGATGCGCGAGTGGAGCTGCGGGAGGAGTCGGCCCGGGTCTATTCTGCATACAACTCCTGGGTCAGGGTTCTTTGGAAGTCCGCCGTCCAGATTGAATCCGATCCTATGATGGCGGCACTTTCGGCCGATGCAATGGTTTTATCCGGACAGATCCGATTCCGGGAAGAGGTCTCCGCCAGACTGCAAGACACCGGTATCGATGCATTCGTCATCCGCAATACAGAATCTCCCTGGTTTCATTACGAAATTATAAAAGATACAAATACCAGGATTTATGACTTCAGCAGACTTCAATCCGACAGGGATCATCCCTTTGTATCTCTGAGGATGGTAGACGAAGAAACATATCTGACGTCCACGCTGAAAATCGATGCCGGGACGGAGCTTTATCTACTCAAACATATCAATCAGGATTTCTATGAGCATCTCACCGAAAGTGAGCGAGCACTGGTCCTTGTTACCAATGATAAAGCGGCGATCCTGGCGGTCGCTGGAAGTCAGGAGTCCCTGATGGAATTCCTGGAGACGTCAGGTGATCCCCCGCCATATCTGGAGTTCTTCAACCGGGATCTGGGGACGGGACATTACAACTTCTCATTTCAGAACCTGGGTACCTTTTGGGGAAACGATCTCGGTGATTCTCTCTATTTAGCCGTATTCCTGTCGGATGCACCTTATCGTTCTCTTCAATACAGCATCGGCCGGATTGTTCTCCTTGTAACGGGAATTACCGTTCTTTTCACACTCCTTCTCGGATTGTATTCTACCGGCCGGATTACCGGACCTGTAAACCGACTGATTGCCGCCATGGCGCGCATCCGATCCAGTGAATACGATGTGGAGGTCCCGATAAAGGCCCTGGGTGAAGTCCGGCACCTTCTTGAAGGATTCAACGAGATGGCACAACATCTGAATCACGATCGTCTGACCATGGATGCCAATATCCGGGAAATTACCTTTCTGAAAGATTACAACGAGACCATCATTCATTCCCTTCGGGCAGGTATCATCGTAGTGAGCCGGGATTTGATCATAGAAATGGCAAATGGATTCTTCAGGAAAAGTTTTCCTCGGGATTATCCGGATCTCATCGGTCTTCATCTGAAGGATTTGAATCTCCCGATTATCGACGATACCGTCAATAGCTTCGCTATTCAGATCGCCAATGGAGAGCGGGAAGCCTGGTCCAATATTGCGCGTGTCGGGGATATGGTATGGGAAATCAAACTGTATACACTGATTCAGATGGCCGGCCAACCACCGGGGAAGTGTGTCCTGGAACTGAACGATATCAGTCGAAAAGTTGAACTGGAGGAAAAAATACTCCAGGCCGAGAAACTTTCATCGCTGAGCTTCCTTTCGGCGGGAATCGCTCACGAAATCAACAACCCGCTCAGTTCCATCCTGGCCAATGTACAAAACCTCAAATCCGTTGTCATCCCGGTTGAAGACCGTGATTCATTAACCTGGATTGAACAGGAAACCCAGCGAATCGCCAGAATAGTCAGGGAACTGCTGGATTTTTCCCGGGAAACAACAGGTGGGGAACGGAATGTGGATGTCAATGAATGCCTGGAGAATGTCATCCGATTAACCCGATACGGACATAAATGGGATTCCGACCTGTCCATTGAGCTAAAGGGTGCTACGGGATTACCCCGGGTGAATATTCCGCCGGATGAATTGAAGCAAGTGGCCTTGAACCTTATTCAGAATGCCGTACATGCTCTGGGTAAGCATGGGTCAATCCGGATTACTACTGCGCCACTGGGATCCGATACCGTCACAATATCCGTTGAGGATGATGGAGAGGGAATCCCTTCTACAATATTGAGTCATATTTTCGATCCCTTTTTCACCACAAAAACGAATGGCGAAGGTACCGGTCTGGGGCTGTCCATCGTTTATGGTATCATGAGGAAAAACGGGGGACACGTCGACGTGAAGAGTCAGGAAAATCTGGGCACGACGGTCACCCTTACCCTTCCGGCCGGCGAGGGTTCTTCGGATGGATAATCCTGCCGAGAAACCCCGGATTCTCATCGTCGATGATGAAGAGGGAATCCGTTTTGGCCTGGAACGTCTTTTCAGACGAGAAGCTTTTCATGTGTTCACTGCCGTCGACATCGAATCCGCCGTCGAGATTCTTCAAGAGGAAGAGGTTGATGTCGCATTATTCGATATCCGCCTGAAAGGTTCCGACGGCATCGACCTGCTTCGAATTTCCTTGAAACTCATTCCAGACCTGACCGTGATTATGATTACCGGACACGGAAGCATCGACAGCAGCGTCGCGGCCATGAAAGAAGGGGCCATCGACTACATTCTCAAACCCATCGACAATGCCACTCTCCTGGAGACTGTCAGGAAAAGCCTGGAACTGAAGACACTCCGAAACGAGAACAGCTTCCTGAAATCGGAACTCCGCAACAGTCTTGACGTCCGGGAATTCCTGTCCCGGAACCCTGCCGTTCGGGAAACAGTCTCGATAGCGGATAAAGTCAAAAACACACCGGCATCGGTTTTTATCAGTGGAGAAAGCGGAACCGGTAAAGAAGTTTTGGCCCGTTACATCCATTTCACCAGCAACCGGCAAGAGGCGAATTTCATCGGAATTAATTGTGCGGCCCTGTCGGAATCATTGTTGTTGAGTGAGCTGTTCGGGCATGAAAAAGGTTCTTTCACCGGAGCATTGGAGCAGCGGCAGGGGAAGTTCGAACTGGCAGACAAGGGGACGCTTTTCCTGGATGAAATCGGCGATATGTCCCTCGATATACAATCCAAGCTGCTCCGTTTCCTGGAGGAAAGAAGTTTTGAACGTGTCGGCGGAGTTCGTCAGATTCACGTGGATGTTCGCGTCATAGCCGCAACCAATCAGAACCTGAAAAACATGATCCGTACCGGCAGGTTCCGAAAAGATCTGTATTTCCGACTGAACGTCATTTCCTGTCACCTACCACCCCTGCATCAACGTACTGAAGACATCCCTCTGTTAACCGGGCATTTTATCCACTACTACAGCGAACGGTACAACAAGGCGATACACGGCATCCGACCCGAATTGCAGAAGCAGCTGACACGACATCTGTGGCCCGGGAATATCCGGGAGCTTCAAAACCTTATCAATCAAGCAGTCCTGCTATGTGAGGGAAACGAAATTATATCACTCAGGGGCTGGGACCGTTTTGACAGTGATTCGGAATTGCCGGAGGAACGAGATTCTGATGACGAGGTTCATTTCGGGAAACTGAAGGAAACAACCGAGGAGATTGTGTCCCGATTTGAGAAAAAGCTTATCAATAAAGCCCTGGGTCGGAATAAGGGAAATCGAACGCGTACGGCGGAAGAACTCGATGTCACCCGAAAAACACTCGGACGGAAAATTGAGAAATACGGATTGTAAGGTGGACAGTTTACAGTCGGTAAACGTGCTATTCCCTGAAAAAATGCGCTTCAACTGCAGCGCAGAGGGCGTGGTATACCGGCAGGTGCAATTCCTGAACAGCGGGGGTCGAGGTCTCAGGCACCCGAATCAACACCTGACAAATATCTTTAAGCATACCGCCGTCTTCACCGGTCAACCCGATGGCCGTCAGTCCGCGGGATACAGCG
>JAUVIY010000091.1 GCA_030592625.1 Spirochaeta sp.
ATGGCGGCACGACAGGGCGGACGCATTATCATCACGAATCCGGATATGCTTCACACAGGGGTTCTTCCCAACCATACGAAATGGATCGAGTTCTTCCGGAATCTGAAATATATCGTTCTTGATGAACTTCACACATACACCGGTGTTTTCGGTTCCCATATGGCCAACCTGATGCGCAGACTCATCCGGATCTGCCGCTTCTATGGTTCGGAACCTGTGGTAATCGGTACCAGTGCCACTATTGGAAATCCGGGTGAACTGGCCGAAACATTAGTCGGTCGCGGTTTCGAACTCGTGGATTGCAACGGTGCGCCTGCGGGTGAAAAGCATCTCATCCTGTACAATCCTCCGCTGGTGGATCAGGTACAGGGAATCCGTCGGGGGGTGGTTCTGGAATCCCGCCGCCTGACCCTCAGGTTACTCAAAGCCGGTGTGAAAACCATCGTATTCACCCGAAGTCGCATCCATGCGGAGCTTGTTTCCACTTATGTCAATGAAAGTCTTGCAAACATGTATAACGACAATCACAGGATCCGTGTCGAGTCTTACAGGGGCGGATATCTTCCCAATGAGAGGAGATCTATTGAAAAAGGGCTGCGGGACGGTTCCATTCAGGGGGTGGTTTCCACCAACGCACTGGAACTCGGAATCGACATCGGCGGACTGGATGCTGCGGTTCTTGCCGGTCTTCCCTCCTCGGTGGCTTCCGCCTGGCAGAGGGCGGGACGCGCGGGGCGCTCGGGAGACGTTTCGGTAGCTATCATGGTGGGTTCCTCCAGTCCTACCGATCAATACCTGGTACGTCACCCGGACTATTTTCTCTCCCGGTTCCCCGAATCGGCTTTCGTTGATCCATCCAACCTCTATATCCTTTCTGATCATCTCAAATGTGCTGCCTTTGAACTGCCGTTCGAAGAGAGTGAGGATTTCGGCGGCGACCCGACGGACCTCCTGGGATATCTCGAGGAACAGGGCGTGCTGCGGCATACTTCGGGGCGTTGGTTCTGGTCCGACAGGTCCTATCCTTCCGAACGTGTTTCCATGCGCGGGGGAGGGGATGGAAACGTCGTCATTGTGGACCAGACTAAAGGGCAAAACGTCGTTATCGGCGAAATGGACAGCCATTCGGCCAGGGAGATGCTCCATGACGAAGCCATCTACCTTCATCGGGGTGAACAGTACCAGGTAAAGAAACTCAATCTGGATAATCATCATGCATATGTGGAAACTTCGGAAGTGAATTACTATACCGACGCCCTGGTGAAAAGTGATATCAAGGTACTGGAGGAAGATCGGCGCAGAAAGGCGGCAGGACTCGAAGAGCGTCTGGGCGACCTCCTGGTGCGCAGTGAGGTGGCCAAGTACAAGAAGATTCGCTTCGGAACCCACGAGAATATCGGATATGGGGACATACACCTCCCTGAAGACGAGATGCATACACGGGGCGTCTTCCTGGCATTTGTTCCGGGGACCGCTTCAGCTGTGGCCTGGGAAGGGGTTCCGGAGGAAATGAAAGCTCCGGTGGTCAGCAGAACCGCCACGTTGATTCGGGTTATCGCACCGGTATTCCTCCTCTGCAGGCCCGGCGACCTGGGTGTGGCCGCTCGTATACTCGATCCGCATCACAGGGCAAGCGGGATTTATGCATACGACAATTTTCCCGGAGGTATCGGACTGGCCGAATCCCTCATCGATCGGCTCACCGATTTACTCGATGCCGCTTTGGATCTGATAGAGGCCTGTTCCTGTGAGCGAGGCTGTCCTTCCTGTGTCGGTGCCATGGATGAACGTGACCTCCTGACGGGTAATCCTAAAGAAGCCACCCGTCTGTTTCTGGATGCGTGGATCCGGAATCAATGAGCAATCTCTCGCAGCGCCTGGCCCGTTTGCGTCAGGCCGGATTGGCGTCGAAAGCGTCGTCCTCGGAGCGATCAAAGGCCCTGAAACCGGGACCCGGAAAGTCTACTGAGCCCCCCGAGCCGGGATGGAAGAGGCTGACTGAGGGAGTCTGGGAGCGGATTATCGAATCTCCGTCTCTGCTGCCCGAAGAATTCACGAATCCCTTTATACTTCCCGGGCCGCTCCAGTCGGAAAATCTGGTTTTCTACGATCTGGAAACAACCGGTCTTTCGGGGGGCGCCGGTAATATCGCTTTCCTCATCGGAATCGGGTGTCAGAAAGCGGGTCGGTTTACCGTCACACAGTTGTTTCTCGAAGATTACCCCGGTGAGACGGCTCTTCTGGAACGCTATACAGAACTTATCGGTGACAACCTTCCTCAAGTTTCCTACAACGGGCGCTCATTCGATTCCCAGGTTTTAAAAACCCGCTTCCTGCTGAACCGTATGATACCGGTTATACCGCCACAGATCGATCTGCTCTATCCAACCCGTCGCTTATGGAAGCCGGTCCTTCCCAATGTCACTCTGGGAACCATTGAGAAAGAGTTGCTGGGTTTCCACAGGGTCGACGATCTTCCAGGGCGTGAAGCTCCGGACGCATGGTTCGAATGGCTGAATGGCGATGCGGGACGGATCGGCGGGGTTTTTCGTCACAATGCAGATGATATCATTTCTCTGGCCCGACTCCTTGTTCTTATCGAAGAATGGGGGGCGCAGAAACCGGAGGAAAGTGATAATGGCATCGGAAAGCGACCGGCAGGTGCTCATCCCTCGGCCCGGGGAATGGCCCGTCAATGGTCGTTCCGTAATTCCGGCATGGAACGACGCTGGCTTGAGGCGGGGTGGGCCGCCGGGGAGCGTCTCTGCGGCCGGGAACTGGCCGTCAGGCTCAGGCGGGAAGGTAATTTCCAGGCAGCGGTCGTTATCTGGGAAAAACTTAATGAGAGTGGCAGAGATTTCCCCGCCGCCGTCGAGCTGGCCAAGTTCAGGGAACATCGGATGAAAAATCCCGAATCGGCACTCGAGGTTCTTATCGGGCTGAAAAGCCTGCCACTGAGTGTCAGGCACCGCCAGGAACTGGAGCACCGTCGCCGCCGTTTGGAACGGAAAGCGGCAATGGATTCAAATTAATCCCACCAGGGCGGGAAACTGAATATTACGGCCAGGTCCGGCCAGAGTCCGAATGGGAATTGAATATCCCGAATAACGCTTTTGCCTTCTTCGAAGAAGAATGGGAATCCCGCCCCGATTCGCAGGTCCACGGTCAATTCATTTTTGAACCGGTAACCCACCAGTATTGAGGCGCCAACCGAAATCATACCGGCATTGAAAGTGAGGGGCATAGCGGCATTCGGGATTCCTGCAAGCAGATTGATTCGCCAGGGTGTTGTTTCATCGAGAAAATAAAAAACCCCGGTAAAATCGAATGCCAGTAATTGTGTGTTGGTTCCGATTTTGGTCTGGACTCCGAGGAATCGGTTGAACCTGTATTCAATGCCACCACGAATTGTCAACATCCAATCCGCACTGACGTCGAGTCGGAGTTCACCGGCTGATGTAAAAAAGGCAACGAAAATAAGACTGATAAGAAAAATCCATTTCTTCATTGATCCTGTCCTTCCTGAACTTCCCGATATACGTCAGAGGGATGTCGTGAATTATCGGGAATGGGTTCTTTTCAGAGCACGTGCATACACCCTCATATATTCTTTTGCGGAAGATTTCCAATCGAAACACAGTTTCATGGCACGTTTTACGGCGATACTCATCGGGCGTTTTCCACTATAGAACCCGATGGCCCGATGCACTGTATCCGAGAGCTCCACACCAGAAGGATTGTCGAAGACAAATCCGTTTCCCTTGCGTGGGTCTGCAGTCAGATCGGTGACGGTATCCGCCAGTCCACCGGTTCTTCTCACCACCGGCAGGGTTCCGTAGCGAAGGGAGTACATCTGATTCAGACCGCAGGGTTCGTAGCGGCTGGGCATCAGGAAGAAATCCGAACCGGCCTCGATGAGCCTGGAAAACGGACCGCTGAATGCGATTCGGACCGCACAGCTGTCGGGAAAGGTTTCCCCGATTGTACGGAAAGCCTCTTCATATTCGATTTCTCCGGTTCCCAATACAACCAGTTGAGCCTTGCCGCTGCGGAAATGTTCCAATGCCGGTCCGTGAATATCGGTGAGCAGGTCAACACCCTTCTGACCCGTCAGACGGGTAATCATTCCGAAAAGGGGGATTCTGGGATCCGTCGGCAGCCCCATTTCCTTCTGAAGCCGGGTTTTAAGCCTGGTTTTTCCTCCGAGGTTTTTGACGTTGTAGTTATCGGGTTTGAGTGCGGGATCATCTGCAGGATTCCATTCCCCGTAGTCCATTCCGTTAAGAATGCCGGTGATTCTGTCCTTTCTTACCGAGAGGATCTCACCAAGACCTTCGGAAAATTCGGAAAGGAATATCTCCCTGGCGTAAGTCGGCGACACTGTGGTGATTTCATCGGCGCAGTTCAGACCCGCCGCCAGGAAGTTGAGGGAGCCGTTAAGTATGGCTTCTCCCGCATTATAGTGGGCACCACCAGTTGGAAATACGTTGAGATACCCGGGGGGGAAAATTCCCTGATAACCGAGGTTATGAACGGTAAGTACCGATGCGGTATTGCTGAAATCACGATATCGTTCCGATGTTTTCAGCTTCCAGGCGGCGGGAGCGGATTGCCAGTCATGAAGATGCAGTATGTCGGGTATCCAGTTCAGACTGCGGCAGAGCTGGAAAGCCGCCGTCGATAGGAAGGCATAGCGCAGGGCATTGTCCGGCCAGGAACTGGATCCGTCGGGCCCGTACAATCCTTCCCGGCCGTAGAGATTTTCTCTGTCGAGCATATA
Organism: Spirochaeta sp.; assembly: GCA_030592625.1. Lineage (GTDB taxonomy): Bacteria > Spirochaetota > Spirochaetia > DSM-2461 > DSM-2461 > UBA2779. The sequence goes on from JAUVIY010000091.1 coordinate 4,781, forward strand.
AACCGGGACATCCGATCCTGGTAACGTGGTTTTAAAGACGCCGCACCACATTTCTCCCTCGCCCATGGGTACCCCCAGAGGATCGGATATCTGTTCCATATCATTCCGGTCGATCCGGTAATATCGGGGCATGATGATCCTGACGTCATGCCCCAGCCGTTTTATTGCATCTGCCAGAGCGGGAACGGCATCCGCCAGTCCTCCGGTCTTGGCAAAAGGTACCGCTTCGCTGGTAATCATCAGGATTTTCATGACGTACTCCCTATTTTAGAATAATGTGGATGATCCGGAGAGGGAACGTCGAAAGAGGGAAACCTGAAAGGAGGAAATCTCGTTCAGACGGACCAGTATGAGATTCTGAAGGCGCCACGGTCCCTGAAGCCAAGCTTATCGTAGAGTTTCAGGGCCGGGAGATTTGTATTCTTTACAAAGAGGCAGGAGCGACGGCCTGATGACTGTATTGAAGAAAGGAGTCTGTCCATCACGGCCCCGGCTATGCCGTAACGCCTCAATTCCGGAATGACAAACACACCGCCAATCTGGTCGTAGGTCCATCCCCGGGCATTTGTACCGGCTTTTGCCACGGGACGTCCATCCAGAATGGCATAATACACTTCCTGATTCTTCAGGGTGTTCAGAAAAAACCGCCGGCCGTTCCTTTCATCCAACCGGCTCCCCGCCCTGAGAATTTCCTCTATCTGATAGGCTTTTTCAAGGTTCCACAGGCGATCGAGATCCGAGGTTGATGCACGGTGTATGCTGAGTCCGGGGGGTGCTTCATCAGTTGTCGGGAACGGGCCCTCCCCGGTGAACATCCGGTAGTTCTCGACATCAGGCACCGCTTCCCCGATCTGTTTTTCGATATCCAGGACCCTGTTTTCCATACCGATGACGGAGAATAAACGGTCCCTTCTGGATCTGATGAGTTTTTTCAGGAATTCGGTATCGCTTGAATCGGATGCATCCCTGTCGAATGCCGGTAGAACGACGCCGAAACGAGAGATATAGATGGCCCCTTCGATCCGGTTGTTATTCTCCCTGATCCAGAGGTGTCCGTTACCGATCCGGCCGAAGCGGGCTACACCTCCGGCATCCTTGAGACGGGATGTGAGAGCGACATGCCGCCACTCGTCATTTTTCAGCCAGCTCATCAGCCGTCTGCTGGATTCCCGTCCCGCAGGACGCCATTTCAAGGATTCATCCTGAGGGGAATTGGTAATTGACCTTCAGGGATGAAATCACCCGCCAGGGCCGCAAAGGCGGCACGGAAGCTTTCAAGGCTCGTTCCATAGGCAGCCAGGGACGTTGTGACCCATGTCATTTCGTCGAGATGGGCCGGGGAAAGAACCGAAATAACCACGACTTTTTCAGCGATCGGTTCCAGCTCATTCAACAGTATGCTCATTTCTTCGTCGGGCAACAGGACGATGACAGTGTCGTAGTTTCTAGCCGTTCGGAGAAGATCGCGTCCCCTGCGGCTCAACCCGCTTTTCGTGGAAGCGTAATTCAGACGCCATGTCAGGGCTCCGGGGTAGCGCTTGATACCTTCGTTGAAAAAATCCGTCATCGAGCCGGCAAGGATGACTTCTCCTGCCTCTTCCGGCGGTATGGGAAATCGCTTATCACCTACAAGCGTAATGCTCCGGGATGCCTGTTCCAGGAAGAAATCCTCGGCTCCCTGAACGGGTACCGCCACATTCTCCGGATCGGGACGGAGAGGAACCGAATCGGCTCCTTTCAGGTAATCGGCCTTAAGCGTCACCACCCGCCGGGCGGCTTCTCTGATACGCCGGTTGAAAAACGTGTCACTCATCTCGATCAGAAGCCGCTGGTAAATATCCAGGTGATCGGCCGGTCTCTGGGAAACCAGAAGTATGTCGGCCCCGGCAAGTATGGCCCGATAGCAGATATCGGAAAGTGGAGCACCGTCGGTCCTGGCACCCTGCATGAAGAGGTCGTCAGTGATGGCCACGCCTTCGAAGCCCATTTCTCCCCTGAGAAGATCGGTGAGAAGTGTATGAGAAAGAGTAGCCGGTTTTTCATCCCCGGTGACGGCGGGGAAGGCCAGATGTCCCACCATGATGGCGGGAACGCCTCCGGCGATCATGGTTCTGTATGGTGCAAGATCCCGAATCCGCAGGGTATCCAGATCGGCATAAACCATGGGAAGGGTGCCGTGGGAGTCATCTTGAGTATCCCCATGCCCCGGGAAATGCTTGGCGGTGCTGATAACTCCGGCCTCCTCGTGGCCCCGGAAGAAGGACAGACCCAGTATTCCTGTCCACTCAGGGTCGGCCATGAAGGACCGGGGACCGATGACATCGGCTTTCGGATCAACGAACAGATCGATGGTGGGAGCAAAATTCATGTTCACACCCACGGCAGCCAGTTCCCGGCCGAGGATAAGGCCGGTCATCCAGGCATCGTAGGGCAGCTCACCCGCACCCAATGCCATGTTTCCGGGTGTTTTGGATGACTCGCCTTTGACATGGCGAACCCATCCCCCTTCCTGATCGGTGGCGATCAGCAGGGGGATGCCCAGGCGGGATGAAACAGCTTCATCCTGATATATTCCAATTGTTTCAGCAAGTATCGAAAGATTGTTGGCGTTCCAGCCGAAAACCTTGATGCCGCCGAGGCCCTCTTCCCTGATCCATCTGAGAATATTCTCGTCAGGTAATTCTTCAGGGTAGCCGAACATCAGCACCTGCCCCAGGGCTTCCCTGTCGCTCATGGCATCCACGAGACGGACGGCCAGCTGATGTGGTTCCATTGCATCATCGAAATGAGGTATATCGTTCGCTTGAACAAGCGCCGCCGGGACGGCGGCGGAGGTCAGCAACAATACAATTCGAAAAATCCGGTACAACTGAACAGTGTATAATCCAGGCAAGTTTACTTTATTCCCGCGTAGACTTCGCCCTTGATGTCATCAATGTGGGCCGTAGCTATATGGGCGGCAATGGCGCCTTCCCCGCAGGCCACGACGACCTGTCTGAAGGGGGTGGCCCGGACATCGCCTATGGCAAACAGTCCTTTTTCCGAGGTTTCCATGCTCTGATCGGTAACGACATACCCACCCACATCTTTTTCAAGTTCCGGTACCAGGGCGGTCTGGGGGACGGCACCGATGAAGATGAAGACGGCATCGAATTCCTCTTCGTATGTTTCACCGGTGTCGGTCTTCTTCATGACAACCTTATTCACTTTGTCCTCTCCATCGATACTCTCAAGGACATGACTCAGTCGGACGTCGATATTGGGATTCTTCAGCACCCTGTCGGCCAGAACCTTCTGGGCACGGAAACGGTCTCTGCGGTGAATTATTACCAATTGGTCGGTCAGGTTGGCCAGGTATGACGCTTCATCACAGGCCGAATCGCCTCCACCAACGACGAGTATCTTCTTGTTTTTGAAAAAAGGACCGTCACAGGTGGCACAGTAAGAAACACCTCGTCCGGTAAATTCTTCTTCTCCCGGGATACCGAGATGCTTGTGCCTGGCACCGGTAGATAAGGCAATCGTCCACGAAGTCACCGGACCGTCGCTTGTTTCAATGGTGAAAATGTTCCCGTCTTTCGTTATCGATGTGGCAGTGGCCGACTTGAACTCGGCTCCGAAATTTTCGGTCTGCCGGCGCATGGCTTCACTGAACTCATATCCGTTCACCGGCTCTGGGAAGCCGGGATAATTTTCCATATCGCTGATAAGAAGCACCGCACCGCCGGCCGCCATCTCTTCGATAACAAGGGTTCGCAGATTGGCTCTGGCCCCGTATTGTGCCGCGGTCATTCCGGCCGGACCGCCGCCGATTACAACAAGATCCCATTCAGGAGTCATTTCAATCTCCATTTATTGAAGTATTGCCGGCGGATGTCTTCCATCGGCTCTTCAAGAAAGTAATATTATAAACGTGGTGAATCAAACAACCGGTAAATTTGCAGCCGCTGCAATTCCGCTGATAATCATAGTGTTGCTGTTCGTGATAACGAACGCTTTTGGGGAGGTACGATTGAACCCCCGGGAAGAGATAGTACGGATTGGTGAAATGGCTGAACCTCTACCACTTGATGTCCTCATACGCTCGTCATTTATTGCTTCCGGTACTGGTCCCGGCAGTTTGGATGCCTACACCGGGCAGATGATGGATCTGATCGATTCGATTCCCCCGGCAACCGGAGAC
>JAUVIY010000411.1 GCA_030592625.1 Spirochaeta sp.
ATGCCGCTCAAACAGCTCTGAAATGCCTCAAGAAACGCCGTCGATTCGCAACGGCAGGTTTATTCGATTCACTCTGCCTCGCCGGTGAAAGACTTCTCCCCCTGCGCTGGTCACGAGGTTTAGCCACCAGGATTTACCGGCCGAAGGAAAAGGCGGCATGAGACGGACTTCCGTACTCATCATTATTTCGGCAGTATCCCTGGTCCTCTACGCCTATCTGAACCCCCCGGGACCCTATGAGAGCCTGCCGGGAATCCTGCCGTTTTTCCGATCCCTCAAGGGAGACATGCCGGAGTACGCTTTTCGCTTCGCCACTTCAGCATTCTTTCTGGGACTCATACCCATGACAACAGCCTTCCTTCTTGGGTACAGCCCGGCTGAGATTGGTTTGAGAGTCCCGGCACACCGATTTTTTCGAACACCGAGGTTCCCCATATTAACCGTCCTCTGCATTCTGATAGGTTTTTCCGGCTCTTTCGATCCCTCCCTCTTCTCATTCTATCCTTATGGTAAAACTCTCGCCCTACGTGTATCGGCCGGGGCATGGGGCGCTTTCCCGGTCCATGCTGCCGCTTACGGTATCCTTTACTATATTCCCTGGGAAATCTTTTTCCGCGGGATTCTGATTCTCCCCTTCCTTCAAGATAACAGAGAGAAAAAGGGATTACCCGCCGTTGCTTTACTGCAATGTATTCCCTCTTCACTCATCCATTTCGGGCACCCCATCTCCGAAACCCTCGGTGCCGTTCTCTTCGGCATCTTTGCCGCATGGCTGGTGGTTCGTACACGCTCCATCTGGCCGTCTTTCACCCTGCATTTCGCCCTGGGAATCAGCCTGGATGCGGCCATTATTATCCGAATGGCTGACGGAGCCGTCGCATGAGCCGGGGTTTCGTCGTCATAACCGGCGCATCGGGTTTTGTTGGCGGGGCCGTCGCATCCGTTCTCCTGAAAGCCGGTTACCACATCAGGTGCATCTATCGACGTCGTTCCATCCCGAAACATCTTCGGGATCTGGCAAAAAGGGGCGCACAGATAGTTCAATCCGATCTTTCAGCCCCCGGTGCACTTCACAGCTTATTCGATGGAGCATATGGACTCGTTCACGCGGCTGCACTGGCCTCCGATTGGGGCTCAGATGAAATGTTCCGAAGGGCCAATATCGATATGACCAGACGGGTGTTCAAGGCTGCAAAATTAGCCGGCGTGAATCGCGGTGTATTCGTAGGATCACTGGCTGTTATGGGATTCGGATCTCATATTGACACGACCGAGCAAGGCGTTCGATATCCTTATGTCAATTCCTATCAAAGCAGCAAAGCGGAAGCCGAGAAGTGGTGCCTTGATTTCGGGCGGAAGGCCGGTATGAACATAGTGATCGTTCGACCCGGTAACATTTATGGTCCCGGAGACACAACCACATGGTACCCTTTGCTGAAAGGACTCAAGAAAGGAATCATACCCTATCTGTCCGGTGGGGCATCCCTCACCTGTCCCGTATACATTGACGATGTGGCGGAAAGCATCCGATTGGTCATAGAGTGCCCTGAATCCGTTGGAGAAGCGTTCAACATCACCGGGGGAGAGCGGATTACCTGGAAGGATCAATTCCACCTGGCATCAGACGCATTGGGAGTCCCTGCACCGTATTTCAACATTCCATCTTCCCTGGCCCGAATAATGTCCACCGGAATTGAGACAATTTACATAACGGCCGGTATCCGCAGGGCGCCGCCGCTTACTCGTTACCGTGTTGACCAATTGACCCACAATTATCACTTTTCAATTTCAAAAGCCGTGAGGATACTGGGTTACAACCCGAAAACTGCTTTCGATGAGGGAATCCGGCGTACCGTGGATGCCTATCTTGCTTTTAGCAAATAAAGCATAGCGATTCTACAGCGGGATGCCGAAGGCATCACAGAAGCGCACGAAGCGTGCGGCCTTCACCGAAGCATCGATCTCCACACTGCCGGTAACCACCCCACCGCCTTCCCTGGCCTGGTCCAGCTTGGTTTCGAGCTCCGTAATTTCCGGGCTGGAGTTGTGCTTTTTCGACATATTCAACTCCGAGTCAGTCCCAGTTCTCGTCCAGAATCTCTTTGTCGAAGAGTTCTTCCAGAGTCGGTTCGGTGCTGGGAATCGGCCAGGCGATCCAGGTGACGTTCATCAGATGCCTGTAGCCGACATTTTCACAGGTGCTGTTATTCCCCCAGGAGCCGCAGCCCAGGGTGAGGGACATCGGCATGCCGTTGGTCCAGGCGCCCGAATTGGCCAGGGCCTGGGGCTGATTCACCATGACACGGGACACCTTCACCTGCTCGCCCA
>JAUVIY010000268.1 GCA_030592625.1 Spirochaeta sp.
GAGCCGGATTCTTACCGGATAACCCCTGTCGGGAAGGGTCCAGGTGGGCTGCTCGTCCCAATCATTGATAGGAGGACCCCACAGATCCGTTACTTCGGACAACGTCATCCCCATGCGGAGGCCGTCCACAACACCATTCCAGCGCTCATCCACCCTCAACTGCCAGACCCGGTCCTGAAACCAGAATATATAGAGGTGATCCGGATAATAGAAAACAACATTGTCCTCCTCCGGGACACTCCCCCGGTATGAGAACATGCTCACCGGTGCACCCAGCCAACTGAGCGCCTCTTCGGGGGTCCACCCGAGTTTTCCGGTCAGCTCGGCAGCATGAGGCAATGGCCCCGATTCCTCGGCTCCCGCTCCCATCGGCATATTGAGAAAAGCAGCGCATATGACAGGGAGTATGAATATCCGGAACAGTTGTTTCATGTCGCTGATCCTACCACCCGTATCACAGGACCGTACAGTCCGGAAATAATCAACACTTTCAGGAAAAAATCATGTATAAATGAAGATATGAAAGAAAAACGGTCGTTCCGCCGGAATGATGCAGAATCCGCACCTGGGACACTCATCATCGGAGAACGCCGCCTGAAAGTTATATTCGACAACATATCCCTTATAGGCGCCCGTGTTCAGGCTCTGGGAGAGAAACTGCCCCCTATCGGATCGGTCGCCACCCTCTCGTTGAATGAAAACGACTGTCGTTTCTTCGTCCACTGCAAAGTCGTCGGTCTTGATAACGGCGAGTACTACCGCCTCAAATTCGACGGTATCGGCGAAGGTTCCCTCAACAATCTGATGACGCTTCTGCGAAAGCTCAGCGGTGGGAAATACAATCCTGAAGAAGAACTGCCCAATCTGGTGTTGGACCTGAGCTGAAGCATAAACCTGAAGGATGCGGACAAGAGGCAGCCTCCAGACATGTTATTTTTGGTTGATTAGGTATATCTGTTTATTTCAACCGTTTTATATTGACGAAATATGACTCAAACTCCATCTCCCTATGTATTGAACCCCCACGGCACTAAAGGATATGATGTCACAGATTCAATCCCAAGTATCACGTATTAAGGATATGCCATGTCTGATAAGAAAAAGATGGTAACCATCGACGGCAATACCGCCGCCGCACATGTAGCCTACGCATTCAGCGAGGTCGCCGCAATTTACCCGATTACCCCCTCGTCCCCCATGGGCGAATACACGGATGCCTGGGCCAGTTCCGGCATGAAGAACGTATTCGGGAAACCGGTCGACGTTATCGAGATGCAGAGCGAGGCAGGTGCCGCCGGCGCTGTCCATGGTGCCCTTTCCGGTGGCGCAATGACCACAACTTATACCGCCAGCCAGGGCCTTCTGTTGATGATCCCCAACATGCACAAGATTGCCGGTGAAATGCTTCCCACGGTTTTCCACGTATCGGCCCGATCCATTTCCGCCCAGTCCCTGTCCATCTTCGGCGATCACTCCGACGTTATGGGCGCCCGGAACACCGGTTTTGCCATGATATCCGCCAACAATATTCAGGAAACCATGGACCTGGCCTTTGTCAGCCATCTGGCCACTCTCAAGGGCCAGGTGCCCTTCCTGAACTTCTTCGACGGATTCCGAACCAGCCACGAAATTCTGAAAGTCGAGGAAATCTCTTTCGATACTATCAAGGGTCTTATCGAACCTGAATATATCGAACGTTTCCGGGACCGGGCCATGCGCCCCGAGAAGCCTATCGTTAAAGTGGCCGCCCAGAACCCCGATGTTTACTTTCAGGGACGGGAAACGGTTAACAAGTACTACGATGCTATTCCCGGAATCGTCCAGGACTACATGGACAGCGTCGCCAGGGTAATCGGACGTCAGTACCACCTCTTCGATTACGTCGGAGATCCCAAAGCCGAAAAAGTCATCATCGCCATGGGTTCCGGCTGCGACACCATCGATTACGCCGTCAAAGCCCTGAACGACCGGGGAGAAAAAGTCGGTGCCATCAAGGTTCGTCTCTACCGCCCCTTCAGCGTCGATCATTTCCTGAGCGCCCTCCCGGAAACATGTAAGAAGGTAGCTGTTCTGGATCGTACCAAGGAACCCGGTTCCATCGGTGAACCTCTCTACATGGATATCGCCACCTCCCTGGCCTCAAAGGACATCGCTGTCATCGGCGGACGTTACGGGCTCTCCTCCAAGGAATTCACCCCCAGCCACGTCAAGGCGGTCTTCGATCACCTGGACGGCAAATGCACCCATAATTTCACCGTCGGCATCAACGACGATGTCACCAACCTGTCCCTGAAGATAGGTGAAGAGCTTCATGTCGCTCCTGAGGATGTGGTGAGCTGCATGTTCTGGGGCCTCGGTTCCGACGGTACCGTCGGTGCCAACAAGAACTCAATCAAAATTATCGGCGACAATACCGACATGAATGCCCAGGCCTACTTCGTGTATGATTCGAAAAAATCCGGGGGTATCACCACCAGCCATCTGCGTTTCGGCAAGAGTTCGGTGAACATGCCATGGCTCATTGAAAAGGCCGACTTCGCAGCTTGTCATAACCCGGCATACATCGGCCGTTACGACATGCTCGGTCCCCTCAAAGAGGGTGGTACATTCCTTCTGAATACTAAAGTGACCTCTGACGAGGCGTTTTCCAGTCTCACCGTAGCCGAACAGAAACTCATCATTGACAACAAGATTAAGTTCTTTGTGATTGATGCTTTAAAGATCGCCAGTGCCGTGGGCCTCGGCGGACGGATCAACACCGTTATGCAGGCCTGTTTCTTCAAAATCTCCGGCGTGCTCCCCGAGCAGGAAGCCATCGATCTGATGAAGGCCGCCATCAAGAAGTCCTTTTCCCGAAAAGGCGAAGACATCGTCAAGATGAACTGGAACGCCGTGGATAAGAGCAGCGAAGGCCTTACCGAAGTTGCCGTGCCCTCCGCTCCCACAGCCAATCCCTTTGTCGCGCCTGTACTCATCTCCAAGGATGCCGGCTCTTTCGCCAACGACATCATCCTGCCCATCATGACCCTCAAGGGTGATGACATCCCGGTAAGCAAGATGTCCATCGACGGCACTCTGCCCATCGGTACCACATACCTGGAGAAGCGGGGCGTGGCACCCCGGGTTCCCAGGTGGATCTCCGAGAACTGCATCCAGTGCAACCAGTGCGTCCAGGCCTGTCCCCACGCCGCCATCAGAGCCAAGCAGATCGCTCCCGGCGATCTGGACGGTGCGCCGGTGAGTTTTACCACACTGAAATCCAAAACCAAGAATGAAAATGACCTGCAATACAAGATTCAGGTGTACATCGAAGACTGCCAGTCCTGCGGTGTGTGCCTTGTTACCTGCCCCTCCAAGTCCAAAGCTCTCGTGTGGAGTCCCATGGAAGCCGAACGGGAAGCCGGTGAGAACGCCAACGAGGCTTTCTTTACTTCTCTGCCGGAAGACGTCGTTGAAGGTGCACCCATCACCTCGGTGAAGGGCCTGCAGTTCAAGCAGCCCCTGTTCGAATTCTCCGGCGCCTGTGCCGGATGCGGTGAGACACCCTACATCAAGATGATGAGTCAGATTGCCGGCGACCGCATGGTGGCCTCCAACGCCACCGGATGTTCCTCCATCTATGGTGGTACCTTCCCCACCATCCCGTACTGCAGCAACAAGGAAGGCCGGGGACCCGCATGGGGCAACAGCCTCTTCGAGGATAACGCCGAGTATGGATTCGGCATGAGGCTGGCGGTGGACAACAACCGAACATTGCTGAAGATAAAAGTGGAAAGGCTGCTTGAACTGGGTACCACCCCCGAACTCACCGCAGCCCTGAAGAAAGCCCTGGAAATCTTCAACGGTACCGACCAGGAAGCCAAAGATCATCAGCTGGCCGTCCAGGCCCTGTTACCCGCAGCCAAAAAAGCCGCTTCCGGTGAAGCCGCGGAAATTGTGGCCAAAATCATCGAGCTCAAGGATTACTTCGTCGACAAATCGGTGTGGATTATCGGTGGTGACGGTTGGGCTTATGACATCGGTTTCGGCGGTGTGGACCACGTTGTCGCCCTGGGCAAGAACGTGAACATCCTGGTTGTGGACACCGAGGTGTACTCCAATACCGGCGGTCAGGCATCCAAAGCCACCCCCATCGGTGCAGTGGCCAAGTTCGCCAACAGCGGCATGAAGCTTCCCAAGAAGAATCTTCCCTTCATGTGCATGAGCTACGGTTACGTGTATGTGGCCTCCATCTCTCTGGGTGCCAACAGGGCACAAGCTCAAAAGGCCATGATGGAAGC
>JAUVIY010000216.1 GCA_030592625.1 Spirochaeta sp.
CTGTGAAGGGTCCATCTCTACGACGGCTGTGATAATGAATCGTTCTGGCAGCCAGTTCTTTGCCACTGCCCGTTTCACCGGTGATGAGGACCGGATGGGGCAGATCGGAGTATTTGATTAACCGGTCTGTCAAATCTTCTATGACGGAACTGTCTCCTGCAATTAATTTCTCATCAGAGTGATATATGTGAATCATGCGATTCAGACAAGACCCCATCACGATTCCGTTCACCGGACCGGTCAGGCAGTCGAAAGCCCCGTGCCGCATGCAGCAGACCGCCTGGGCCGCCGTCATGTAATTCGCGGTTACGATAACTCCCGGAACACCGGGAATCCCGAGTACCTTTTTCAGGTACCCCAGGTCGTCGGGGCCGGGGTTTGAAAGAGGAAGTATGATTCCATGAGTTCTTGTGGAAGCCAGAGATTCTTCCAGACCTGATCTTTCGTGCTCAGGTTCAAGGTGGATGTGCTCCGGAAGACCGTCCTTGAGACGGAAATAGTTTATCTTCTTCTGCCCTAGATAGAGAATGCGATACATGAAAATCCTCGAGAGGGCAGTATAGACATGTGGTTAAGTTTTCATCAATAAAAAAGAACGACCGAATACTATACAACCTGTCGGCGTGGGACTTGTCAGCTTTCGGCGTTGTTATCGATTTTATGTCCGGCCAAGCTGTCCAGTCGAAGGAACTCGTAAGCTTCCTGCCAGTCGAGACCCATCAACCGGGCCAGACGGCCGCCGAGTTTCACACCGATATAGGGAATCAGAAGCAGAATCCCGGCAAGAGTGTTCAGCAGACCGGGAATTATGAGAAACAGAGATGCGATCAGAGTGCTCAGATATCGCGAGAAAATATCAGAAGCGAAACGACCCTTATCAACGGATTCAACCAGCTGCCGTCTTCTAAGGTCCACCAGAAAATACATGATTAAGATACCGGCAGTTGTATTGGCAGCCAGAACCGCCATTGCAATCCAGGGACCGACTATGTGGGAGAATTTGAGAAAAAGTATAATGTCGAGAAGAACGCCCAAACCGAGGGTGGCGGTGAGACCCAGGTATGTTCTGATAAAGCGGGGACTGATCAGGATGTACAGCAAGCGAAAATTGAGCATGGCACAGTGTACTTCTGAAATACGTGTTGGACTAGATTGCCGGGAAGGGCTATTTTCGAATCCTTTCGATAAGTAAAAGCAGAAAAAAGAATAAATAGCGAAATACTCTGAGAAATCTCCAGGGACGGGTCAGAGCTCCGAAAAATCCCCGGGACAACCTGGCACCCGAACGGTTGTTGGGCTTGGGCCGCTTGCCGGAAAAGACATCGAAGCACGATTTTTCCCAGATACTCAAACCCGGAGCGAATTGGTTTCGTTTTCTTGATATCCAAAGATGCCTGCCCTTAAGGCCTTTTCCAGCCAGCAGGAGAGTAGGGGAGGCTTTCTTGATAGCCGTAATGACATCACTTTCTCTCTCAGTCGGAAAATAGGCCGCATAACGACCAACGATCTGCAATCCGGGGAATGTCGCCTTGAGTGAAGACTCAGCCAACCGTACGTCTCGCATGCTGGAGCCGAGGAGATAGACGGATTTATTTTTCTGTTCGAGTATGCCCAGGAGTCTGATGATGAACGGGTAGGTTCGACGCAGAGGTGGTACGTCCCGATGCAGGAAACGGGCGGCGCGGACGATGAGGGAAGAGACCGGAACAACCAGAGCGGCCTGGTTGATGGCTTTCCGTCTTTCACTGTTATGTCTGGCACGCATCAGTTCGTGGAAATCGAGAAATATGATCTGTCTGTGATCTTTCAGGGCATAGAGATTCTCGATAGCCCGGGGAAGCGATTCATCATTAACGACATCAATGGGGATTCCCAGAATATGGATTCTCGTTACAGCGGCTGCCATTCGGTTCTCTCCCTGATAATCGTACTGACAGCTGCAAGTCCGTAGATTGCAGCTGTTTCAGACCTGAGGACACGGCAGCCGAGATAAACTGGGTGCGCGCCTTTTTCCCGGAGGAGGCGAGTCTCGGAAGGAGACAGGCCGCCCTCGGGTCCAACTATTATAGCCAATTCCCTAACCGGCTCGGCAAGGTGCTGGTGTAGATATCCGGCCTCTTCTTTGCCGAATTTTCGCTCATGAAGGAATAATATCGAACCCCTCCAACCCCAGGCTTCAAGCAGTTCCGGAAGTTTTCTGGGGAGTTCCAGTTTAACGGGCACATCTCCGCCGCACTGCTGAAGTGCCTCGACGGCAATTCGTTCCCAACGTGTTTTTTTTGCCTGAGTATCGGCCTTGTCCCGGTAGCTCACCTGACAATATTCAGTCAGTACGGGCCAGATGGCGGTGGCTCCGGCCTCGACGGCCTGTCTGACGGTCAGATCCATCTTTTTGCCCTTCGTTACCGCCGGCATGAGGGTGATGCGGACATTGAGGTTCGCGTTTTTAATAATACCCCTGACTACCGGAGTAAGTCCGATGGTGCAGGAATCTTTCTTCACCTGGAGAATCACCATTTCGAATGTCCTGCCGTCCGGGGAGAGGGCGGGAACCCGATCACCGACGGAATATCTCCTGACGTGAATCAGATAATGGTATTCCCGACCGGTCAGCTGATATTCTTCAATACCGTTTCCGGTGAGGCCATTACTGGAGTGGCCTTCCCCGGGATTTTCGGGTTGAAAGGGTAGAAGGAACTGTTTCATCGGCCGATAATCGTAACCAGGACCCGACGCTGTCTGGGGCCGTCGTAATCGCAAAAATAGATACCCTGCCAGGTTCCCAGGACGAGACATCCTTCGGAGATGGGTAATGTCACCGAAAGTCCGGTGAGAGTGGCTTTCAGATGAGCTGCCGAGTTACCCTCCATGTGACGGTAGCCGTCGTTTAGTGGAACGAGTTTGCCGAGTTCCATCAACATGTCCGTTTTTACATCCGGATCGGCGTTTTCATTGATAGTGATACCCGCAGTCGTATGAGGGCTGCTGATAAGACATAGCCCCTCCTCTACACCGCTGTCTGCAACGGCGGCGGAAACTCCGGAGCTGATATCATTCATGGAATCACCCGGGGATGTACTGATGGAGATGGTAACGATCATCGACCGGTTTCCAGGTATTCTACGGCTCTGATAAGAACGGAGTCGTATTCCATGTCGAAGACCGGGGGAATGTTCAGTCTTCTCTCGGCTTCTCTTTTAACCATCAGTCGCAGAATCCTCTCTCCGGGATCCAGTCCTTCAGCCTGCAGCTCCCGAACAAAACGGTTCACTTGAGTACTTGACGGGTCGGGATTCTCGTCTACAAAAGCTCCAACGCGGTTTTCCTGAAGCAGACTTGCATATGAAAGGGCCTGTGCTTCAGTGAGTTCCGGCTCTTCGACGGCGATATCGGGATCGATGCCCATCTTGTCGATATTGTGTCCGTCGGGGGTGTAATACCGGCCGGTGGTAAGTTTGATAGCAGCGTTGTTGAGAGGAATCATTTGCTGAATGGATCCTTTTCCGAAGGAGGTCTCCCCGATGACGGTCGCTCGATTGCGATCCTTGAGAGCTCCTGTGAGAATTTCGGAAGCGGAAGCCGAACCCTTGTCGATAAGAACGACGATTTCCATATTTGAGGGGACGATTTTCCCGGGAGCGGCTCTGTGGACCTGATTCTGCCTTTCCTGACGGTACAGAGTACTCACGATAACACCGCCGGAAAAGAAGAGGTCGGCAATTTCCACAACTGAATCCAACAAACCACCCGGATTGCTTCTGACGTCGATAATAAGCTTGTCCAGGCCCTGAGCTGTGAACTCGGTGAGACTTTCCTTCACTCTGGGTTCGGTAAAGGGCGTAAACTCGATGATTCTCAGATAACCGATCCGTCCGTCTATTACTGCCGATTTCACCGTGGGAATTTCGATTTCCGCACGAGTCAGAACCACATCGAAAGTGAAACTGCCGTCCCGTAATATAGTTACCGTTACATCGCTGCCCGGAGTACCCCGTAAGCGGTGGGAGACATCCTGTGTGGAAAACCCCTCAGCCGACTCGTCTTCTATGGCATAGATATAATCACCCGCATTGATTCCCGCACGCCAGCTTGGCGTATCTTCGATAGGCGAGACCACTTTGACATAGGGCAGACGACCGTAGGGATTGTCCGGATCGAAACGGTCTTTACTTATATAGAGGCCGACACCGCCGTATTTGCCTTCGGTTGTATCGGTCATCTGCTCGAGAAATTCATCATCGAGATAGAGAGAATACGGGTCGTCGAGATTGGAGAACATTCCGTCCATAGCACCTTTGAAAAGAATATCAGGGTCGACTTCATCGACATAATTGCTCTGAAGAATGTAGAGGGCCGCTTCCAGTTCTCGAATATATTCCTGAGTGTTCCGGCGTCTGGTTGTCTGGGCCGAAGCCACAGGGGAGAGCAGGATGACGGCTAGAATCAATAGCAGGATTGTTATTGCCGAGATCCATATCAGGCGTTCTTGTTTTCTGTCCATTTTCGGGTACTTCCTGTCCGGATTGTCGATGCACCCCCATAACTTGTCAACACACCGGTCGCTTGACCCACCGGAACGGTGGGCTTATGCTGTTTATGACCTTTTTCGCCAAAAGTGATGTAAAGTGCTTCATCCCAAACCTTTACGTCGTTTTATCATAATATTACCAGCACCTTGGAGTGGCATAATGCAGATAATTGCGGTAGCCAGCGGAAAGGGCGGTGTTGGAAAGTCCCTGGTCGCCGCTAACCTGGCTATCGCTCTCACACTGGTGAATAAAAAGGTTATTCTGGCAGATCTGGATCTGGGAGGATCCAACCTGCACCTGGTTCTGGGAGAACATGTGGGAACCAGGGGTATCGGTACCTTTCTCAACAACGGCA
>JAUVIY010000069.1 GCA_030592625.1 Spirochaeta sp.
AGGTTCCTCTGGACCAGGCGGCTCTTGTGGAACCGATGGCTATCGCAGCCAACGCTATCCTGGGCAAGGCTGGAGTGAATACCGGGGATTATGTCGTCATTCTCGGTACCGGACCTATTGCCTTGTTAGCCCTGCAGATGACAAGAGCCGCTGGCGCCGCCCGTATCGTCACTACCGGCCTGAACGCCGATGAGAAGGGTCGATTCGCCGCGGCGAAGATGTTCGGTGCCAATTTGACGGTGAATGCTCAATGGCAGGATCCGGTGGAAGCAGTGATGAACGACACCAATGGTAAAGGATCCGACCTGGTGATTGATCTCTCCGGAGCGGCACCGGCCATTCTCGGCGGATTGCGGATGCTGAAGAAGGACGGACGATTCTGTGCCATCGGCCTGCCCCACGATAAAATTTCGATTCCCTGGGCGGACACCGTCCTGGGTGCCCAGACCATATACTTCAGTTACAGCTCGGATTACCTTGCCTGGGAAAGGTGTCTGGGCATGCTGGCCGACGGCCGTGTGCGGACCAATGGTTTCACCGATCATCGCTACCCTCTGGATCATTGGAAAGAGGCTTTCGAACTCGCCCGAAGCGGCGAGGTTCTGAAGGTGATTATCGATCCTAAAGGCTCGGGGGGAGCATGAGGATGAGAGCCGAAGTAGTAATTAAGAAGCATTCCACTCTCGGTGAAGGTGCGATATGGGATGCTGCCGAAGGCGTCTTGTACTGGGTGGATATCGTTGAAAAAAAGCTTTTCACCTACGATCCGACGAATGGGACGAACCGTGAGCTCAAACTGGAGAAACTCATCGGGACGGTGGTACCCCGGGGAAAGGGCGGGCTAACCGTCGCCCTGGAGGACGGATTTTACAACCTGGATCCGGTGACAGGCGACCTTGAGCCAATTGTCGACCCGGAATCTAACAATCCCGATACCCGATTTAACGACGGTAAATGCGATCCTTCGGGCCGCTTCTGGGCCGGTACTATGGGCCGGGACGGGGAAGCGGGAAAGGGGAGCCTCTACCGGCTGGATGCCGATGGGAGTGTGACAACCATGCTTTCTGGGATTCATATCTCCAACGGTATTTGCTGGAGCCCGGACAAGCGAACCATGTATCACACCGACACCCTGGACCGGGTGATCCGGGCTTACGATTACGACGATAAGAGCGGAACAATTTCCGGTGAGCGAACCGTGGTGACGGTAGCCGAGAAGGATGGTTTCCCCGACGGGATGACTATCGATGCCGAAGGAATGCTCTGGGTGGCTCTTTGGGACGGTGGGAGAGTCATACGTTACGATCCCGACACCGGCAGGAAACTGGCCGAGGTATCAGTTCCAGTGTCACGAGTCACCTCCTGCGCTTTTGGCGGCCCGGGACTCGGAACGCTGTATATCACTACAGCGACAATGGGCATGGATGAAAGTGAAATGGCGGATGAGCCTCTGGCAGGATCGCTCTTCGCCTGCGAACCCGGCGTCGTCGGGATGCCGGCCTTCGCCTATGAAGGGTGACGTCAGGTATTAACAAGAAGAAGTATCAAGGAGAAATCCAATGAGATTGAGGGATAAAGTGGTGGTTATCACCGGCTCGGGAGCCGGTATCGGTAAGTGCATCGCCGAGGTGTTCGCCCGGGAGGGTGCCATAGTTATCGCCAGTTCAAGGCGGGAGATAAACGGGAAACCCGTAGTCGATGATATAGTAGCCGCCGGCGGCCGGGCGGAATTTGTTCTTTGCGACGTATCGGTGGAAGAAGACGTGATGGCTCTCATGCTTACAGCGGAAGAAAGATACGGCGGGATTGACATCCTGGTAAACAACGCCGGGGTGAACTTTGTCAAACCCTTCATTGAAGTGGAATCGGCGGACTGGGACCGTGTAATCAACACCGACTTAAGGGGAACTTTCCTATGCTCCCGGTACGCGGTGCCTCAGATGCTGAATAGGGGGGGCGGCTCCATCGTGAATATCACCACGGTCCATACCAAGGCCTGTATGCCGGGGGCTGCGCCATATGACGCGGCCAAATGGGGAGTCGTTGGACTCACCAAGTCTATGGCAGTGGAACTGGCTACGAAAAACATCCGGGTGAATGCCCTCTCCCCGGGCCTCATTGATACTCAAATCTGGGACGATATCAAGGCTGCGGCCCCGGACCTGGACGAGTGTCTTGGCTTCTGGCGGTCGAACATCCCGATGGGGCGAGTGGGAACGGTGGAAGAAATCGCCTACACGGCGGTGTTTCTTGCCGGCGATGAGGCCAGCTATATTACCGGTGCCAACCTCTTTGCCGACGGCGGCATGACCAGTCAGCTTATCAGCCAGGAACCCTTTGATTCGGAGTCGTTGGATGGTGGGACGCGTTGATTGGGTCTTCTCCCCCGTATTGTTCTCATTAACATGTTCTCATTGACATAAAAGATATGGTCGATTTATTATAAACAAGTAAAAGGTTGAACCATTAAAAGGTAAGTGTGTTTGGAGGTTATATGAACGATCTGGAATACATTCAAAGTCTGGTAGAGAAGGCCAGGGAAGCCATGGTGAAGCTCGATCCCTTCGGACAGAAAGATATTGACCGCATGGTTCGGGTTATCGCAAAGTATGTCTTCGACAACGCCGCAGAGCTTGCGGAGATATCCGTGATGGAAACCCGCATGGGCACCGTAGAGTACAAGACCAGGAAGAACCTGGGTAAGGCCAAGATTATCTGGCACAGTCTCAAGGGTAAAAAGTCCATGGGAATTATCAGCGAAGACGAGGAGACCGGCATCATCGAAGTAGCCAAGCCTATCGGTGTAGTCGGGGCGATTCAACCCACCACCAACCCCCAGGTGACGCCGATGATCAACGCCATGTCCGCCATAAAGGGTAAGAACGCCATTATAATTGCCCCTCATCCCCGGGCTCAAAACACAACAAGTTACCTGGTGGATAAGTGGAACGGAGAGCTGGCAAAGCTGGGTGCACCTGAGAACCTCATACAATGTGTCGAGGACACGAGCATCGAACGGACCAATCTGCTGATGCAGAACGCCGACATCGTTGTAGCAACCGGTGGCCCCGGCATGGTGAAGGCCGCCTACAGCGGTGGCCGGCCCTCCTTCGGTGTCGGCCAGGGAAACGTCCAGACCATCGTGGACCGGGATGTGGACATGAAGGAGGCCATCGGGATGATTGTCGACGGCCGCGTCTTCGACAATGGCATTATCTGCTCCGGCGAGCAGACCATTATCACCCCGGAGGACCGCTGGGACGAGATGCGAAAAGAACTCGAGGCCGTCGGCGGCTACTGGATCGACAATGAGGGCGACCGGGAGAAGCTTATGGCCGAGCTCTTCATCGACGGTCACCTGAACAAGGATCTTATAGGCAAGAATGTTTCGGAAATAGCCGTGGCAGCCGGTGTGTCCATCCCTGATGGTACTAGGGTCATAGTGATGCCGGAGGACTCCGCCAACAAAACGAGCCTCCTGCGTAAAGAGAAGATGTTCCCCGTCATTACTCCTTTCAAGTACGGTGAGTTCTCCGAAGGCGTAGACATCTTAATCGAGAATCTGAATATCGAAGGCAAGGGTCATTCGGTGTCCATTCATTCGAACAACGAGGATCACATCCGGGAGCTGGGCCTTCGGGCGCCGGTGTGCCGGGTAATCGTGAATCAGCCCTGTGCCACCACCGCCGGAGGCAGTTTTTTTAACGGTCTGAATCCCACCAGCACCCTGGGCTGCGGATCCTGGGGCAATAACAGTATCTCCGAGAACCTCTACTACAAACATATGTTGAACATCACCCGCATCGCCAAGGTGAAGAAAAACCCCGTCATTCCGACAGACGAAGAGCTCTGGGCCGAAAAATGAAGTTATTGGAATACATGGCGCGAGATGTCTTCGACGCCTACGAAATACCATCCACCTCAGGTGCAATTGCGGGAAGTCTTGATGAGCTTAAGGTTCTCGCCCCCGATCAGGATTATCCGGTTGCCATCAAGGCACAGGTGCAGACCGGTGGCCGGGGCAAGGCCGGAGGTATTCAATTTGCCGATGATGAACAGGAATTCCTGGAGAAAGGCAGAAAAATCCTGGGGATGACCATCAACGGTTTCAAGGTTAAGAAAGTGTTTATTAACCCGAAGGTGGATATCGACAGGGAAATGTACTTGAGTTTCACCCTGGATCGAAAAACCAAACTCCCGGTGATGATTTTCAGCCCCGAAGGCGGTGTTGAGATTAACGAGATCGCCGAGAAAAACCCGGAGAAACTTGTCAAGCAGATAATCCCTCCGGGGAACAAACTGGATGACTTCTTCATTCGCTACGCTATGGACAAGACCGGACTGGAGCCTGAACTGAAGGATCAGTTTATGGTCTTTTGCCGGAAGCTCTACAATGCCTTCATCGGGCACGACTGCATGCTTGCCGAGATTAACCCGCTGATCGTTGATCCCGATGGGAAGCTCCTGGCCCTGGACAGCAAGGTGGATATCGATGACAACGCTCTCTACAGGCACCCTGAAATTCTCCCGTTCAAGGACGAGATGACCAGCGATGCGACTGTCCGGGAAGCCCGGAGTTTCAACTTTCTGTTTATCCCTATTAAGGACGAGGGGAACATCGCCATTATCAGCAACGGTTCGGGGATGATTATGTCTACCATCGATCTCATCAGTAAGAACAAAATGCATGTCACCTGCGTCCTGGACCTGGGCGGTGGGGCCACCTCCGATCGGGTTAAGGAGGCTCTCAGGATTGTAGCGTCCCGACGGAATGTCGACACCATCTTCATCAACATCTTCGGGGGTATCACCCGCTGCGACGAGATTGCAGGCGGAGTGGATGCGGCCATGGGTAATCTGGGTGACACCCGGTTGTTGATCCGCCTGGAAGGAACCAACAAAGAGGCCGGTCTCTCCCTCCTGGAATCTCTGGAAGGGAACATTCGTATCGTTGACGGCCTGGACGAAGGCGTTGCGGCCCTCGGAGAGGAGGTGAAGGCATGAGCTTTCTGATCGACAGGGACACCAGGCTTATTGTCCAGGGAATCACCGGACGGGAAGGGACTTTCCATACAGAGCAGATGCTGGCTTACGATACGAACGTTGTGGCCGGCGTCACTCCCGGAAAGGGCGGCAGCGAAGTTCTGGGTGTTCCGGTATACAACACAGTCCTGGAAGCTATGGAGAGGCACAATGCCAATACGACCGTACTCTTCGTCCCACCGAAGTTCCTCTATGGCGCCGCCTACGAAGCCATCATGTCCGGTATGCCCCTGGTGATAACCATCGCCGAGGGAACACCGGTCCACGACATGCTCAAACTCCATCACCTGGCCAAAGAAAAGGGAGTCACCCTCATCGGCCCCAATTCCTTCGGCGTTATTTCGCCGGGGAAGGCAAAGGCCGGTTTCATGGCCCACCACCTCTTCTCTCCAGGCAATGTGGGCATCATGTCCCGGAGCGCCACCAACTGTTACGAGACGGTATTCCTGATGAAAAAAGCCGGTTTCGGTCAATCCACCGTCATCGGTGTCGGCGGCGACATGATTCCCGGATCCACTTTTATTGACCTCCTCCCTCAGTTTGAAGCCGACGAAGAAACCGAGTTCATCATTATGATCGGTGAGATTGGCGGAAGCGAAGAAGAACTCGCGGCAGCCTATATCAAGGAAAACATCACCAAGCCCGTCATCGCATTGATTGCCGGAAAAAACGCCCCCAAGGGAACCAGCATGGGACATGCAGGGGCTATCGTATCTCCCGACGGCGAAGGTTCGGCGGAGAGCAAGGAAGAGGCCCTGACCGCCGTCGGTGTTTGCGTGGCCGAGAGCACTCAGGACATCATCCGCATCCTCAAAGGCCTGAAATAAGGAGAAGACTATGGACAAGAAAACCATCCTGAAAGTCTATGAAACCATGTTGACCATCAGGAAATTCGAGGAATGCGCACTTAAGCTGTTTGAAGAGAACAAACTGCGCGGTTCGGTGCATCTGAGCATCGGCCAGGAAGCGGTACCGGCCGCCACCGGTACATTCCTTCGGGATGAAGACTATATCACCAGTACCCACCGGGGACACGGTCACGCTATTGCCAAAGGTGCTCGGGTTGATCTGGCCATGGCCGAGCTCATGGGCAAGACCACCGGCTACTGTGGAGGCCGGGGCGGGTCGATGCATATCGCCGAAGTCGAGAAGGGTAACCTGGGGGCAAACGCCATCGTCGGCGCCGGTATCCCCCATGCCACCGGTGCGGCCCTGAGTGCCAGGATACGGGGTACCGACCAGGTGGCCGTTACGTACTTCGGTGACGGCGCCTCCAACGAGGGAATCTTCCATGAAACTTTGAATATGGCTTCTCTCTGGAATCTCCCGGTGGTATTCATCTGCGAGAACAATCAGTTCGGCCTGTCCACACCCCAGTCCAAGGCCTGTTCCGTTAAGGATATCGCAGTCCGGGCAGGCGCTTATGACATGCCCGGTGAGGTTGTAGACGGTAACGATGTGTTCGCTGTCGAGAAAGCGTTCCTCAAAGCCGTTAAACGCGCTAAAGAAGGAAAGGGTCCTACCTTGCTTGAAATGAAAACCTATCGATGGAAAGGGCATTGGACGGGAGATCCCGAAGTTTACCGTACCCGGGAAGAAGTGGAAGCCTGGAAGAAAAAGTGTCCCATTCTCCGTTTAGAGAAACACATGGTGGATAAGGGTGTCATGAGTACCGCAGAGATTGCGAATAAACATAAAGAGGTTGATGGGGTGATCCGGAAAGCCGAGGAGTTCGCCCTTACAAGTCCTGAGCCGGATCCCGCTACGGTCCTGGACAATGTTTATTTCGGAGAGGTCAATTGATATGAGTATCAAGAAATACGCTGTCGCTATTCGCGACGTCATAGCTGAAGAAATGCGATCCGATTCTTCCATTTTCGTTATGGGCGAGGACATCGGACCCCAGGGGGGAATCTTCGGCTGCACCCGGGGCCTTCTTGATGAGTTCGGTGAGAATCGCATTATCGATACGCCTATCTCCGAGGCCGGTTTTACCGGTGTCGGTATCGGAGCTGCTCTGACAGGGATGAGACCCATCATCGAATTCATGTACATGGACTTCACCTATGAGGCAATGGATCAGATTTTGAACCAGGCGGCAAAGCTGCGCTACATGTACGGCGGCAAGGCCACTCTGCCTCTGGTGATCCGCGGACAGCAGGGCATCGGTCGGGGTAATGCCGGGACCCACTCACAGAGTGTTGAGGCCTTCTTTACTCACATCCCGGGACTCAAGGTGGTACAACCTTCCGGTGCACGGGATGCCGCCGGCCTGCTCCGCACAGCCATCAGGGACAACAACCCCATTATGTTCTTCGAGCATAAAGCCCTGTATGCCAACAGCGAAGAGGTCCCTGACGATACGGATTTCTCCATTCCGTTCGGAGTCGCGGACGTGAAGAGGGAAGGTGGAGATGTCACCATCATCGCAACATCTCTGATGGTAGGCCGCGCTCTGGAAGCCGCCGACATCCTTGCGAAAGACAGCATTCAGGCCGAGGTGGTGGATCCCCGGACTATCCTGCCCCTGGACATGGATACCATCAACGCATCGGTGCGAAAAACCGGGCGGGCTGTGGTAGTCCACGAAGCCCATAAGACCAACGGCGTCGGAGCCGAGATTGCTTCTCGTATCATGGAAGACAGCTTCAAGTACCTCGATGCACCGGTGACGCGGTTGGGAGCCAAGGCCTGTACGCTTCCTTTTAACCTGGTTTTAGAGAATGCGGTGGTTCCCGGCGTCGATGACATCGTCGCCGCTGTGCAGAACATCAGTTACCGCTAGGAGGTTGAGGATGGCAAGCAAAGTAATCATGCCTAAACAAGGTCTTCAGATGACCGAGGGCACCATCATTTCATGGCTGGCGAAAGAGGGTGATGTGGTTGAAGAGGGTAAGCCCCTCTTCGAAATGGAGACCGACAAACTCACTATCGAAATCACCGCGCCTGCGACCGGTACTTTACTGAAGATTGTACGCGAAGAAGGGGATGTCGTCCCCATCACCGAGCTTATCGCCGTCATCGGCGAGGCAGGGGAGGATATTTCATCTCTCGTTGCCGCACCTGCGGCGCCGCCTCAACAGGCGACATCCGGCTCAGTCACTCAGAGGGTGTTTGCATCCCCCCGGGCCCGTTGGCGCTCGGAAGAAGCCGGGCTTGATCCGGCGACTCTGGCCGGAAGCGGCCCCGAAGGGCTCATCATCGAGAAGGATGTCCTGGCCGCAATCGATTCCCGGCCGGCAGCTACGCCTCTGGCCAGGCAGGCCGCACAGGAAACCGGAGTGAATCTCACAGATATCGCCGGCAGCGGTCCCCGGGGGAAAGTTTACCGCCGGGACATCGTTGTGCCGGTATACCACACTCAGCGGGAAGACCGGTTGATTAAACTCTCAGGCATGCGCAGGGTGATCTCCGAGAGAATGCGGCAAAGTCTGGATAGTGCCGCTCAGGCGGTACACCGCATCGAGGTGGATATGTCCGAGGCTGTCCGGCTTCGAAACAACCTAAAGGCAGCTGAAATTTCGGTATCGTTTAATGACATCATCCTCAAGTCGGTCGCACGGGCCCTGCTCTGTCATCCGCGGATGAACAGCCGGCTCACCGACGGGGGCATCCTGGAACTTGGAGATGTGAACATCGGCATGGCTGTTGCAGTGAACGATGGGCTGCTGGTTCCGGTGATTCGGAACACCGACACGCTGTCTCTCGTTAAGATTCGGGGCGAATCCCGTCGTCTTGCCGAAGCAGCAAGGACGGGAACTCTGGGACCGGACGAACTCCAGGGCGGAACATTCAGTGTATCCAATCTTGGTATGTTCGAACTGAACAGCTTTACAGCCATCATCAACAGCCCCGAAAGCGGTATCCTGGCCATCGGCGCCATCAAGGATATGGCCGTCGTCGTGGACGGAGAAATCGTTTCCCGGCCCATGTGCGGTTTGAGTCTCACTTACGACCATCGCGTTATCGACGGTGCACCGGCGGCCGGTTTCCTCAGGGAGGTGAAGAACCTTCTGGAGAATCCGTACCTGCTGATTTAGGAGGGACCGATGTCCGATCAATACGACCTGGTGGTTATCGGGGGCGGTCCCGGAGGGTATGAAGCGGCCATCCGTGCCGCCCAATACGGATTGAAGACGGCTCTGGTGGAAAAGGGCGAGTTGGGAGGAACCTGCCTGAACAGGGGCTGTATACCCACCAAGGCATTGCTTCATGCCTGCGAGGTGCTTTCGCAGACCCGCGACGCCGGGGAGCTCGGTATCGAGGTTCAGGAACCTCAAGTGAATTTGAAGAAGCTCTACTCATACAGGGACAAGGTGGTTCACCGGTTACGCAACGGCATTAAAGGCTTGCTCAAGGGACGCGGAGTCGATGTATTCCGGGGAACCGGATGCTTGAAGGATGCTGGGATCATCCTTATGGATGACGGCGGAACGGTTCAGACCATCATCGCACGACACATCATTCTCGCCACCGGATCCCGTCCGGCAGTTCCGCCTATATCGGGTCTGGAAGAGACAGGGTATTGGGACAGCAGGAAACTCCTCGAAGAAAACCCCGAACTTCCCGGCAGTCTCGTCATCATCGGCGGCGGCGTCATCGGCGTTGAGACGGCAACCATCCTGAACGACCTCGGAGTGAAGGTCACCATTGTCGAAATGATGGACCAGCTTCTCCCGAGAATGGATTTGGAAATCGCCGGTAATCTGCTTAAGGAATTGAAAAAAGCAGGAATCATCGTTAAGTTGGGTGTGAAGGTTAAGGAAGTCCGGAAGAACGGTACAGCTAAAGAATGCGTCCTGGAAACAGCTGCCGGCGAGATGGTTCTCGAGACCGACGAGCTCATGATTGCCACCGGGCGACAAACCGTTATCGACGGAATTGGTATCGACCAGGTCGGTATCGCCCTGAATGGGGACCGTATCGTTGTCGATAGGAACATGAAGACCAATATAGACGGTATCTATGCCATCGGTGATGTAACAGGAACCTGGTGGCTGGCTCACGCCGCTTCCGCCGAAGGCCTGGCGGCCGTCGATCATATCACCGGGAAGCCCAACCATACCAACCGGGACATCATGCCGGTTTGTGTGTATACGAGGCCGGAGATTGCCTCGGTGGGCATGACCGAGCAGGTAGCCCGGGAGTCCGGTCGGCACTTCAACATCGGAAAATTCTTCCTTGCGGGTAACGGAAAGTCCCTCATCATGGGTGAGACCGGAGGGTTTGTGAAAATCCTCTGCGACGACAAGACAGGGGAAATCCTGGGAACTCACATCATCGGTCCCCGGGCCACCGACCTGATTGCCCAACTGTCCACCGCCATGAGCGCTGAGCTCATCTGCGAAGAAGTCGGTGCCGTCATCCACTCGCATCCCACCGTGTCCGAATCCGTCATGGAAGCGATTCATGACATCGAAGGATAAGTAAGCGATTA
>JAUVIY010000198.1 GCA_030592625.1 Spirochaeta sp.
ACCTGTTGATGCTCAGCCCAGAACACCTCATTTCCCCTGAGATTGGTTTCCACGGTCTGACCGTCGGTTATCTCCATCCGGCTGCGGGAGAGGTCTCCGGCATAGGCAATTCCGGTTATGGCTGATCGGCTCATTCCGGGGATGCGACCATTTTCTATCAGGAACGGGGGCGTGGAAACATCATCTCCGGCAAACAGGTACTGACCGTCTCCGCCCTTGGCATTGACGACCATTGCAAGTTCGGAAAGGAGTGCGTCCGTCTCTATGGCCATATAACCCAGGTTTTCCTTGCTGTATGTTCCCGTGGCACCCTGTATCGACAACTCCCTGAGCCGTTGAACAATGGTGACAGCCTCGTTCATGTAACCTTCCGCCTGAGACCATCGCCCCCGGACATAGTCGATATTTTCAAGATACCGTTCAACACGTTTCCCGGCTGAATCCAGCCGGGTGATATGAGCGGCATCTACGGGAGCGTCCCTGAGATTGCCGATAGCCCGGCTTGATGCGATACCCCGCTGCACCTGGTTCATCCGGAAATCCCTCTCGGACATCCGGAACCGGTTATCGAGCATCGGCATATTCGTACTTATACGCTGCATTTATTACACCCCCAACCTGTTGATAATTGTGTCGAGCATTTCATCAATCGTTGTAATGAATCGTGCGGCGGCATTATAGCCGTGCTGAAATTTAATCATCTCTGCGAATTCCTCATCTAGATTCACTCCGGATACCGACTGCCGCAGATCTTCCAGTTCCTTCATCACCAGGTCCTGACTTTCCCTGGTCTGGGCCGCCACTTCACCTTTGAGTCCGATATCCGCGGCGGCAAGCGCGAACCAGTCATCGAATGTGCTGCTCCGACCCGCCATCACCGGCCGGTGCCGGAGCTGAGCGATATCCAGGGCGCCGCGATTGTCTCCACCGGAAGGCGCCCGGCCGGTATCACTCAACGCCGATGCGATTTTTGAAGGATCAGCGATCAGGTCTTCGTTCACCCTCAGCCATCCTGAAGGATGACTCAATGGGGATACCGAATATACAGCACCACCGGGACGAAGGGCCAGAACGGCGTCGGGTCCCTGCCAGTCATAGGCCGCGCCCGGACCGCTGCCGCCGAGTAGACCGGCATAGCCGGCCAGGAACTGTCCTGAATCCTCCACATGACGGATCACAAAATCCGGGTTGTCGGTCCCCTTTGTAATTCCGGCACGAAGTTCCAGCCGGCCCTCCCGGTCCAGCCGGGCAGTGACATCGGCAGTGGAGAAATTGATTCGATCGATCACCATTTCCACAGTGTCCATGGCGGTATACGGGATGTTCACCGGACCGTCGGTACCATCGAGAGTGATGGTGCCGGCAAAACCGACCGGCGCAGCGGGATCCATAGTATTGATTCCGGTAAGTCTGTAGACATAGGTGGAATCCAGCTCTCCGTCTCCACTTCGGTCGTAATTTCCCGAAAGATTGTCCACAAAGGGGTATTCCCGGAAGAAATCGACACCGGTGCTGCCGTTGGGTGACCATGCATCCCGATGTATTCCATTCACCAGGTCGGCGAAGGCCATGGTCATCTCATCCAAAGACTGGATTTCTCCACGGACATCGACATCCCGAAGTTCCATGAGGGAACCGAGTTTACCGGACTTGGAGTTTATCAGCTCACCATTGGCTTCCCAGACGATGTCGTGATGACCCTCATTCTCAGAATTCGGTTCGGCAGCCAGATATGAAACCTGTTTGCCCTGAATCAGATGCAGACCCCCGGTATGAATGAGGAATTCATCCGGATCCCGGTTGTCCACCGTGACCGGGATATAGTCCGAGAGTTTGTTCACCAGAAGATCGCGACGGTCATAGAGATCGTTGGGGTTGTCGCCCATAGCTTCGGATTTGACGATTTCCTCGTTCAGCTCCTTGATATCGGCAAGCATACCGTTGACTTCCCCCACTGAAACCACAACATCGTCGTCCAGCATGGCCCGAACCTGTTTGAGTCGGTCGTATCTCCGATTGATGCCGTCTATAAGGGCCTCTCCACGTCTGAGTATGGCCTGCCTCTCGGCCTGGCCGTCTGGATGAACCGACAATTCCTGCCAGCCTTCCCAGAATTTGTCCATCATCACCCTCACCGACGTGTCGTAAGGTTCCATATGGATCTGTTCGACCTGCAACAGATAAGAATCCCGGGTCCGCCAGTAGCCGGCGACATCACCCTGGGCCAGGATGCGATTCTCCAGGAGTTCATCCCGGATTCTTTCGATACTGGCCACCTCAACACCTTGTCCGATCTGGCCGGGTACTTCCTCCCGGTTGAGCTGGGGCCGGTACAGGGGATCCACCGAACGCATGATGACCCGCTGACGACTGTAGCCTTCCACCGAAGCGTTGGAAAGGTTGTGACCTATGGTAGTCAGCCCCTGCTGATGAGCATTGAGACTGCGTTTTCCGATTTCAATACCGCTGAAGGTACTGGACATGTTTCGGCCCCCTAGAGGTGATGGGATACCACGAGGGGATCCCTGCCGGCGGAGGCTGACTGCCCCCGCTTGTCATACATCCGGCCCCGTGTGGACGGAACCAGCTCTTCCATGAGTTCCCGGCCCAGTCTGCCCCGGGAATTCGCATACCCGGCGACTCCCCGAATCCGGCTTCGAACCGTAACGAGACGGGCCTTCAATTCGCCCCGGACGTTATGGAACCGGCGGCGGGTTTCGGCCGGCAATTCAGAAATTTTCTTCTCGAGGGAATGAGCATCGGCGCAGAGTTTATCGGTTACCACCTGCCGTTTCACTTCGATGACTTCCAGACGGTTTGCCATAGTATCCAGCCGCTTCAATGCCGCTTCCAATACCGGCCAGTCCCGGCTGTGGAGTCCGGATCGCATGTCTCCGGAAGCTTCAGAAAAATCATCCAGAAGCTTACGTTCCTGCTCCATCAGGCCGATGAGTCGTTCCCAGCGATGTCGCTCACTCATGTCCACTCCTTGTAAGGCAGAGTCCACCTCATTTCTTTTTCGACCTGATGAGTACGTGAACTTAGAAAAAACGTGGATGATTCTATGGAACCTGCAGGTTTTCCAGGGTGTGTTGATCCTGTTCAAACACGGGCGTATCGGGGAATAAGGCGAGGGCTTCATCCAATATCTGTCGGGCCTCGGTTAAACGCTGTTTTCGGATGGCATCTGCGAAGCGGTTATGGTAAACCACCACGGCATTGTGATGGTATGTTTCCTCTATTGCATCCCACCTCGAAATGGATCGGTTCTGAGCTGGAGCTTCCCTGAGGAGACTCCAGCCTTCGAGCCATTTACCTCCGGAAGACCTCCGCCGGGCCTCGGTTGACCAGAGATAGAGTGAGAATTCCTCCCAGCGGGCCCGGCCTATGAAACCGTCGGAATAAGACCTATCCGCCGCCGCTACAGCTTCTTCAAAGGGAGTGGACTTTATGAGTACTTCCAGTGACTTCTCTCTCGCATCCCGGCGACGTTCCTCAAGAAAGTCCTCGGGTACAAGAGCGATCAGTTCCTCATCCTCCAGCATGGCTGCAGCCTCTACCATCCTCCCGGCCCTGAGGTGATAAGCGACTGCGTTACCCAATAAGACTGAGGCTGTCTCTTCCAGCCCATGATGCTCTCCCAATGACTCTGCTGCATCATTCAGGAATCGAAGGCCGTCAACCTGCCGTTTCCGCCTGTCCATATCGGCGGCATAATTTGTTATGGAAATCCGGAAATCGGCAGCGGCGTCTTCACTGCCCGCCAGCTCCCACCTGTCACGTGACAGTCCGACGGTTTCATCCCAGCGTCCTGACTTCTGAAGTACCGAAATTCGATTCTGATAGATGAGCGAGATCAATTCCTTTTCGCCGATATCACGGCGCTTCCGGTAATTTCCCGGCGGAACGTAACTGAATCCTGTCCTGCCGGTGAAAGAATCAAGCGCATCCGTACGTGTTTCCGGATCGAATCCGTAAGCCGTCGTTGTTTCCACATCGATCCCGCCATTGTCATTCGCATCAGATATACGGCAAAAAGCGTGATCTGTTGTCAGCACTCCGTGAACCGGGATTCCCATACTTCGGGCCAGAATAAGATACAACACCGCTGATGAGACACAGTTATACGTCCCCCTGTCCAGAAGTATGTTCAGAGCCGTCTGCTGCTCGATATATCGCGTCAGAATCACTTCATGCATCCATTGAAGGAGTTCCTCACCATCATAGGCATCATCTCCGGTTGCCGGGGGAACCGAATCGATCAGATCCATCATCTGTCCGGTGTAGGCATCTAAACTGCCGGGATCAGTACCGGAAGCAATCAATGACGAGCGTATGAGGGCATCAAGGGGTAGAGGTTCCGCCATTTCACCAATCTGTACTATCTCTTCCCCGGGGTCCAATCGTACCTCCCCAAAAGCGTCCGTCATTACGAATAGCAGCAGTATGGTTATCAGCGGAATTGCAGCGGCCGCCAATTTACCGGTTGTTTGATTCACTACGTTTATAATATTACTTTCTTGAAGAGCCGATGGAAGACATCCGCCGGCAATACTGCAATAAATGGAGATTAAAATGACTCCTGAATGGGATCTTGTTGTAATCGGCGGCGGTCCGGCCGGAATGACTGCGGCACAATACGGGGCCAGAGCCAATCTGCGAACCTTGGTTATCGAAGAGATGGCGGCCGGCGGTGCGGTGCTTCTTATCAGCGATATGGAAAATTATCCCGGCTTCCCCGAACCGGTGAACGGATATGAGTTCAGTGAAGCCATGCGACGGCAGACTGAGAATTTCGGAGCCGAGTTCAAGTCGGCCACCGCCACATCGATAACTAAAGACGGGAACGTATTCACTGTTGAAACAACTGATGGTCCGGTGACTTCATGGACGATTGCCTTATCTACCGGTGCCAGGCACAAGCATCTCGGTGTCCCGGGAGAAGAAGAATTCACCGGACGTGGTGTTTCCTACTGTGCCACCTGTGACGGTCCTTTTTTCAAAAACAAGAAGATACTCGTTGTCGGTGGAGGCGATTCGGCCTGTGATGAAGCGTCATACCTGGCCAATCTGACCGACCAGTTGGTGATAATTCACCGCAGAGATCGTTTCCGTGCCCAGAAGGTTCTGGCCGACAGGGTGCTGAAGAATCCCAATATCGACGTCCGACTGAGTCATGTCCTCGAGAGTATCGAGGGAGAGGACAAAGTGAATAAGGTTGTCTTGAAAAAGACCGATACCGGTGAAACATACGAAGAGGAATTCGATGCCGTCTTCATCTTCATCGGTGCCGTCCCCCAGACCGCCCTGGTACC
>JAUVIY010000425.1 GCA_030592625.1 Spirochaeta sp.
CATGAGAGCGTTCTCCCCCTCCCCCAGGTGGGTATGCAGCCGGGCACCCTTGTCCCGGGCCAGGGCCGCGGACTCGATGAAGGTGTCTTTGCAGGCGTTAACCGGTTGGCAGGGAGCGACGACTATCCGGCTCATGGAGAAGGGGTTCGTGTCATCATACAGCCCGATGAGCCGCTCGCAGTCGATGAGGAATTCATCGGTGGTTTCCAGCATTTCATCGGGTATGGTGCTCCCCTCGCTTCGGGGCAGGGTATTACCCCCCCGACCGGCATGATAGCGCATCCCCAGAAGGGAGGCGGCTTCCATTTGCCGGTCAACAAGTTCCTTACCGGCGCTCCGGGGGTAGCAGTACTGATGATCGAAAGCGCAGGTGCAGCCGTGTTTGATCAGGTCGGCCATGGCAGTGAGGGAAGAATAATAAATCGCGTCGGAAGAGATCAGTTTGAAAATCTCATAGATTTCATCAATCCATTCGATGACGGACATATTCGGATAATCGACGGCCGTGAGGTTCCTGACAAAGGTCTGGAAGAAGTGATGATGGGTGTTCACCAGACCCGGATAAACGAAACGGCCTTTCCCTGAGATTACCTCAGCCCCGTCGTTCGGGATATCCCGGCGGATACTCACGATACCCGGTTCCTCGACGAGGATATCCACATCACGATAAACCGTGTCCCGGGTATCGCAGGAGACGACGGCCGCCACGTCCTTAATCAGTATCTTGTTCATCATCCTTATCATAACCCATGAAGAAATCCTGAATACCATTGCCGGCTCGCCGAGAAGATTCCTGATAGAGAGAATGGAGGTATGGAGCAGTTATTCAGAGGCAGCTTCGACATACCCGGAATAATTGCCGCCTTACAGATGGAGTCAGAACTCATTCTGAATCAGGGTGAATCCGCCAGGAATTTTCTGACTATAATACGAAATCCCAGTCCACCGCGGCCTCAGCCGTCGGTCCGGCAAGCGAGGTGAAGGTTACCCTGCCCGGTACGAAGGAAACGTCCGCTACCCTGTCGAATCCCTCCGGGATGCGGCAGACCCCCTGGATGTTCTTCACTTTGAGCGGCGTAACGCCGTCCAGCTCCATGGAGGTGCGCAGGCCGCGTCTGGTGAGCTCATTCTCTCCGGCCGAAACCCCGAGTCCCGATGCCAGGTGGGCCAGGACTTCCTCGATGCCGACACAGGTATTCCGGCCGTTCCAGGGAGCACTATGACGCCCGTGATTCTCCTGCCATAGAACCGTCGAGGGCAGAATTGCCGGGTTTTTCAGGGAATACCAGAGATAACCGTGAGAGGGCACAGCGGCGGTGAACCACAACGGCACAGCGTCCTTTGGAGGCTCGGGAAAAATCTGCAGAATATCCACGAAACCTTCCCGGGCGGGGAACACCGAGCAGTCCGTCGTCGCCGGATCCTTCCAGATCGTCGGTACTTCCGAAAGATTGTCGAAGAACACCCCCGGTGGGATGGATATATACTCCCCGGCAGACGGCGGCGGGGGCGCGGTATCGGTAATTCCGGTTATAAGCGGTCGAGTGGATAAATAATGGGTGCGGTCCCCGGGCATGATGGCATGGTGCCCCAGGGTAACCGGACCGGCGAATCCTTCGATGTTATGACTGATGTAGAGGGCCGATTGTCCTTTGTGCAAGGCGATGCGCTTGGTCACTTTACCGGGACGAACCTTCGTCTCCAGATCCAGCTCGATGAAGGATTCGCCGCCGCCTGTAAAACCATTGACGAAACGCCATTCAGCTTCACTTACCTCGCCATGAGGCGGATGGACCTCGCCCTTATAGGCGTTGTCCCCGCCGAAAGGCATACAGAAAAAATCCCCCCGCAGGGAATCCAGGACACCGGGACCGTCGATGGGATCGGTCTCTTCCTGCCAGGGACTGATGTAATAGGGCTCGACGGGGCTGTCCGTATCGGCAAAAAATTTCACCGGCGCCATGTGGCCGCCTTTAACAGTGAGGGCCAGTTCGGTCTCG
>JAUVIY010000180.1 GCA_030592625.1 Spirochaeta sp.
CAGCGTCTTCACCAAGCTCATCGAGAAAAATACCACTATTCCCACAAAGAAAAGCCAGGTGTTCTCCACCGCTGCGGACAATCAGCCCGCGGTTTCCATCCATGTCCTTCAGGGTGAACGGGAAATGGTGGCCCATAACCGTACTCTGGGCCGATTCGAACTTACCGGTATTCCCCCGGCGCCCCGAGGCGTACCCCAGATTGAAGTAACCTTCGACATCGATGCCAACGGAATCGTCCATGTGTCCGCCAAGGACATGGGCACCGGCAAAGAACAAAAAATCAGAATTGAATCCTCCAGCGGACTTTCCGAAGAAGAAATCAACCGTATGGTGCGGGAAGCCGAAGAAAACGCCGACGCCGACAAGAGTGCCCGGGAGATGGCGGAGGTGAGGAATAATGCCGACTCACTGGTCTATCAGTCCGAGAAAGCGCTCAAGGATTTCGGGGACAAGGTGAGCGCCGAAGAAAAGGCCGCAATCGAGTCGGCAATCGCCGATTTGAAGAGTGCTCTGGAAGGAGAGGATGTTGAAGCTGTCAAGCAGAAAACTGAAGTCCTATCCCAGGCCTCCCAGAAACTTGCCGAAGAAATGTATAAAAACCAGGCGGAGGAAGCCGGTGCTGAACCGGGCGCCGCACCAGACGAAGGCGCCTCCAGCGGTTCCCAGCCGAGCGATGTCGAGGACGCCGATTACGAAGTAGTCGATGAGGATAAGTAAAGAAGCGTGTCGAAGAGGGATTACTATGAGGTTCTAGGCGTCGAAAAAGGCGCCGGGGCCGATGATATCAAAAAAGCTTACCGCAAACTCGCGGTGAAGTATCACCCGGACCGCAATCAGGATAATGCCGACGCTGAGGCCAAGTTCAAAGAGGCAACCGAATCCTACGAGGTACTCTCGGATGATAAGAAGCGTCAGGCTTACGATCAGTTCGGGTTTGCCGGTGTGGACAACATGGGCGGCCCCACATTCAACGCCAACGCCTTCAGCGGATTCGAGGATATATTCGGAGATTTCTCCGGCATTTTCGACTCCTTCTTCGGTGGAGGAGGCGGCGGGCGCGGAGGCCGGCGTTCCGGTGGACGATCCCGGGGCAGTGATCTCCGGCATGATATTCGTGTCGATTTCGACCAGGCCGTCTTCGGCAGGGAAGTCGAAATTGAATACGACCGACTGAAGTCCTGTAACGACTGTCACGGTGCCGGCGGGGAAGGGGTAAGAACCTGTTCCCAATGCGGCGGTTCCGGGCAAGTTCGACGAAATTCCGGTTTTTTCTCCATAGCCACGGCATGTACATCCTGCGGCGGCGAAGGAACAGTCATCGACAATCCCTGCAGCAGCTGCAGGGGAAGCGGCACCGTCCGATCCCATCAGAAAATCAAAGTCAACATTCCTCCGGGGATGGACCCCGACCGGCGTATACGGTTGGAAGGGCAGGGAAATCACGGATTAAAGGGAGCCCCTCCGGGAGACCTCTATGTGTACATCCATATCCGCCCTCACCACCACTTCGAGCGCCATGACTACGACTTGTACTGTGTCCTGCCCATCTCCATGACCCAGGCCGCCCTCGGTACGGAAATCTGGGTGAATACCCTGGATGGCAAACGCATCAAGCTCAAAGTGCCCTCCGGTACACAGGATGCGAAAATGCTCCGGATCCGGGGTGAAGGTGTACCCGTACTCAATGCCGGCGGCCGCCGGGGGGATTTATACGTCAAGCTCAAGGTGGAAATTCCCACTCGACTCTCAGCGCGTGAAAGGGAACTGCTCAAACAATTTGCCGAACGCCACGGCGAGAGCAACGAACCAAAGCCTATACGTCTCAAGAATCTCTGAAAACATGCAACAGGCTGCCTCATGGCGGCCGTTCTTTTTCAGGAAGTGACCTCTGGCGACCCCAGCAAAAAAATCCAATATTATTTCATTACCGGCGTCTCCTCCGGTATCGGGCGGGCTCTCGGTTTTACGGCACTGTACGTCTGGAATCCGACGGAAGTTCCCTGGCCGACGAGCTTCTACGGGAACTCGGCTCCGGCGGGAACGAAAGTGGTAGTGCTGGAGATGAGAGGCCGTCGCCAATCATTTCTGAATGTGTAACTCAGTCCCGTGGAGTGGATGGCGTATGTTTTCGCACCGATGGTCTTCAGGAATGTGTCCTGGTAGACAAAGCTCCATTCCTTCATTTTTCCGGGAAAAGCATTGTACGACCGAACGGTAAATCGGCAATACTGGTACCAATTATGGATCCCAACGAGCTCAGAGCCGCTTTCGACAAACTCAAATACGGTGAAGATGCCTTTCATGAACTCATGCGCTGGCGTATTCGCCGGGTGATGCTGGTACTGCCACATTACGATGCCTGGATTCTGGAACATGATACAAAACTGTCCGATCAGATTGTCGGTGAGTACCATCAGCTCAATTTAACCACGGTTCCCCGTCTGGTGACGGTTTCCGACGGCGATGAAGCTCTGACACTCCTGGAAAAGCAGCCATTCGATTTGATGATTATCGGAGTGAGGGTGGGCGAAATATCACCGGATGAACTGGCGATCAGGGCCAAAATTCTCCAGAAGGAACTGGCTGTGCTTATGCTGCTTTCGTCCCGGAGCGATCTGGCCGCATTGGATGACAAATCCTCCAATTCCGAGCCTGCTATTGATGCCCGATTCCTCTGGACCGGTGACTCACGCCTGTTTCTGGGGATGATTAAGTATGTGGAAGACCTCCGGAACGCCCCGGATGATACCAGGGATGGCCGGGTCGGGGTGCTTCTTGTTGTGGAAGATTCGATTTCCTTCTACTCGGCTTATCTGCCTCTCCTGTACGGCGAGATTATGATCCAGACCCAGCGGCTTATCGCCGAGGAGATGAACGACAGCGATAAATACTGGCGCATGAGGACCCGTCCCAAGGTGCTGCTGGCCAGGAACTGGGAAGAGGCGGTCATTCTGGGTGAACGATATCGGGAAGCCCTCATCGGCATCGTTTCCGATATTGCATTTCACCGTGACGGCCGGATTGATGAGCGGGCGGGTTTTTCTCTGATCGAACGTTTCAGAGAGAGTAACGTGAGCGTTCCGGTTCTTTTCCAGTCCTCCGACGATTCCATGGCGGCAGAGGCCGGGAAGCGAGATGCCATATTTCAGAGCAAGTTATCAGGCGACCCGCACAGAGGCATTCGCCGTTTCATCCTGGAAGATCTGGGATTCGGTGATTTCGTTTTTTGCAATCCTGACGGACAAGAACTCAGACGGGTGCGGACATTGAGGGAATTCGAGCTGGCTATCGGGACCCTGCCGGTTGAATCCGTTCTCTACCATGCGGAACGGAATGATTATTCCCGCTGGATGACGGCTCATGGCGAGTACCAGGTGGCCCGACGATTCAGGCCTATACGCCTGGAAGATTTCCCGACCCCCGAATTCCATAGGGAATTTCTGGTCCGTTCCTTTCGTGAGGTGAGGGAAAAGCGTCATCGGGGCCGCCTGGTGGATTTTCGATTCGACGATCCGGGGACTCCGGGCTCGATGGCCCGGTACGGCAGCGGGTCCCTGGGAGGGAAAGGTCGGGGACTGGCCTTTTTCAATGCCCTGCTCAATACCTCATCCTGGGAAGACAAGTTTGCGCCTTTGTCGGTGGAAATACCCCGGACTCTCATCATCGCTACCGGTGAGTTCGACCATTTTCTCGATGAAGCCGAGTTGCCTCCTGATCATCCGGTGGATGATGTGGTTTTACGCAAGGCCTTCCTGGATGTAGCGTTGCCTGAGAGCCTCTTGAATGTCCTGCGGGCTTTCTCGGATTCAGAACCGGGTCCGTTGGCGGTCCGCTCTTCGGCGCTGCTGGAGGATTCCCAGTCAATTCCTTTTGCCGGAGTTTACGATACCTATATGCTTCCTGAAATCCCTGATGAGGATGAACGGCTGAGACTCCTCTCCGATGCTGTCAGGCTGGTCTGGGCCAGTACATATTCGATGGAAGCCACTGCATACCGCGATGCCCTGGGAGTCGGCAGGGAAGAAGAGAAAATGGCGGTGGTAATCCAGCATATTGCCGGAACCCGTCATGGAAATCATTGGTTTCCGAGGCTTTCGGGTACAGCTCAGTCTCTCAACTACTACCCGGTCGGGCCCATGGACCGGGAGGACGGTGCCGCAAAAATCGCTGTTGGATTGGGCTATTCGGTAGTTGAAGGAGACCGGGGATTTCTTTTCAGCCCCTGTTACCCGACGGTTCCATGGGGAACCGAAGAGGACCGATGGAGGGAAGGACAGACCCATTTCTGGGCTTTGAAAACAGACTCCAGCGAATTCGATCTGATTTCAGGAGAAAGCAGCACCCTGGACCGACTTACCATCAGGGATGCAGAAAACCTCGATGTTCTTTTGCATATGGCATCCACCTGGGATCCGGTGGGCCACCGGCTGGTAGACGGGATCGATTCGTCGGGGGCGAGGGTTGTGGATTTCAGAGATATTCTCAGTTACGAGTGGCTGCCTCTGGCGGCTCTGCTGGACCAGCTGCTCCGTATCTCCAGGAGTGCCATGGGAATTCCGGTGGAGCTGGAATTCGCCCTCGACTGGAAAGGTGCCTTGCCGCAAAATGCCGTTTTCTCACTTCTGCAGGTGAGGCCCCTGATATCTCAGGTTGGGCCCATGGCAGCCATCCCTGAACGGCCTTCGGATGATGGGTTGCTGCTCCGGTCCGAGAAATCTCTGGGGCATGGGGTAATTGAAGGAATACAAGATGTTGTCTGGGTGGATCCCGAACTGTATGATTCCGGAGATACCGAATCATTGCGGGACGAAGTTGCAGCCCTGATGGACGAACTGGCGAAAGAAAAACGTCATACCGTGCTCATCGGTCCCGGGCGCTGGGGCAGCCGGGATCGTTTTCTCGGTATTCCCGTAACCTGGACTCAAGTGAGGCAGGCCAAACTTATCGTGGAAATTGCCCGCGATCCCGGAGATCCGGAACCATCTCAGGGATCACATTTTTTTCACAACCTCGTAGCTCTGGGTGTGGGGTATGCCCATATCCCCTTATTCGCCCCAGGTGTCTTTGTAGACTGGGAGTTTCTGCGGCGAAAGAGCAATGGGAGTGAAAAAGTGAGATTGTCACATTTTGAAAAACCTGTGGATATTATAATGGATGGTAAAAACGGTTTAACATGGGTTGTTAAGTGATGAAAATATCAATAAACGATAAAAGTAATGATGAAATACATTGACGGTGTATATCAAGCAGTCTAATTTGTAAGTACTTGAAACACCGGTATCGCGGAGGTGAATATATGCACGGATACGTGAAAGACGTATATGACAAACTGGTTGGGAAGTATCCCTGGGAATATGAATTTCTGCAGGCCGTTCTTGAAGTCCTCGAATCTCTCGGACCCCTTATGGAGAGGGAGCCTCGGTATCGGAAACATCGGATACTTGAACGTCTGGTTGAACCGGAACGGACTATCATCTTCCGGGTACCCTGGACAGACGATCAGGGTGATATTCAGGTGAATAGCGGATACCGGGTGGAATACAACAGTGCCCTGGGACCCTACAAAGGCGGCCTGCGTTTCCATTCCTCGGTTACACTGGGAATCCTGAAATTCCTGGGATTTGAACAGATATTCAAAAACAGCCTTACCGGTCTTCCTCTGGGAGGCGGTAAAGGCGGAAGCGATTTTGGTCCCAAGGGCAAGAGTGATGGGGAAGTCATGCGTTTCTGTCAGGCATTCATGGACGAACTCCATCGCCATATCGGTCCCAATACCGATG
>JAUVIY010000016.1 GCA_030592625.1 Spirochaeta sp.
GCTTCCAGGTCTGCAGCGTTATCCCTTCGGACAGTCTCAAACAGATAGGCCATGAAACGGCGCTCGATTTCCATGAGGGGCTTTTCGGATTCGATGAATCCCATCTCGATATCCAGGGAAACATACTCGTTGAGGTGTCTGGGGGTTTCGTGTTTCTCGGCGCGGTAGGCATGTCCGATTTCAAAGACACGCTCAAATCCGCTGGCCACCATGGTCTGCTTGTAGAGCTGGGGCGACTGGGCGAGATATGCGGTCTTGCCGAAATAATCCATTGAAAAGAGGTTGGTTCCTCCCTCCGACCCACCGCCGAGAATCTTGCTGGTTTTTATTTCTGTGAAACCTTCACTGCGAAAGAAATCCCCGAACGCTTTCACACAGGTGGCCTGGAGGCGAAAAATGGAAAGAATCCTGGGATTCCGAAGGCTGATCATCCTGTTGTCGAGAATAGCCTCTAAACTGAGGGATTCAGGATCCTGGTTCACGGAAACAGGAAGATCGGGGGCCGCTTCTGCGAGTACATCGAAGTTTTCCAGGGCAATTTCAGAACCGCCCGGGGCCTTTTCATTCTTGTGAACCATTCCCCTGGCGCGAATAACGGATTCCACCGGCAATGTGAATTCTCCATCGGTT
Organism: Spirochaeta sp.; assembly: GCA_030592625.1. GTDB lineage: Bacteria > Spirochaetota > Spirochaetia > DSM-2461 > DSM-2461 > UBA2779. The sequence goes on from JAUVIY010000016.1 coordinate 631, forward strand.
ACCAGCTGGATTTGACCGGAACGGTCTCGTAGTATGATGAAAACGACACCACCAAGGTCTCGTACACGGTGGACCCATCCGGCCACCTCAACGGTTTCTCCGATTCTGTTTAATGCGTCGACGGCAAGAGTCCTGTTCATATATTTTAGAATTCCTTCCAAACATGGGTGCGATTTTAAGCTCATGCTAGCACAGTCGGTGCCTTCGGGAACAGGCTCGGGGTTTCCCAATCAGACGATGGTACTGAGTTTTTCGTCCAGTATCTTCCCTGAGAGCTCTGGTGCAGCCTTGCCGTCGGAAGCACGCATTACCTGACCCATCAGCCATCCCCGTTGCTTCATATCTCCGTCCCGAACGGCAGCAGCAACTTCGGGATTGGCCCCGATTACCTTGTCCACAATCAAGGCAAGTTCTACAGGATTGCTTATCTGCGACCAGCCTTCCTTCTCCACGATGGATTCAGGATCGGAATTTTCGGAGAAGATATTCTCCAGAACTTTCTTGGCGATCTTCCCGCTGATACGCCCTTCCTCGATGAGCTTGAGCAGTGCGGAGAAACGTGCTGCGCTCAATGGACTGTCGGCCAACGAAAGATTCTCCCGATTGAGAAGTTTCCTGATATCCGAAGAAAGCCATGCCGCGACATTTCGTGCGGAAGATCCGGTTCTAACGGTCTGTTCAAACAGATGCAAAGTTGCGACATCATCATGGATGAATTCAGCCTGCTCAGGACTGAGCCCGTATTCAGCCTGCAGACGCCGTTTCTTATCCAGCGGGAGTTCCACCATCGAGGCCTCAACTCTGGCCAGGAATGCATCATCCGGTATAAAAGGCGGCAAGTCAGGCTCGGGGAAATAACGATAATCATCGGCCTCCTCTTTTCGACGCATGGATTCAGTAATATCGCGATTTTCATTCCAGAGTCTTGTTTCCTGAATAAGGGAACCGCCGGCATCGATGATTTCGGCATGACGGATTACCTCATGATTCAGGGCAAGACGGACGAAGCGTGGAGAGTTCATGTTTTTTAGCTCCACCTTGGTACCCAGTCCCTTTCCAGGGTGGTTGATAGAGATATTGGCATCGCATTTCATTGAGCCTTCATCCATATTCCCGTCACTCACTCCCAGATACCGTACAAGACGCTGGAAATCCCTCAGAAAGGCCTCAGTCTCCTCTCCGGTACGCAGATCCGGTTCGGTGACGATTTCCAGAAGGGGGTATCCCGCACGGTTGAAATCTAAAAGTGTGACGTCACCGGCATGAATCATCTTTCCGGCATCCTCTTCAAGGTGGACGTCGTGAATCCGGATATTTCTCACGCCCCCATCACCGAGATCGGCTTCCATCAGACCCTCAACGCCCACCGGTTCTTCGAATTGGGAAATCTGATAGTTCTTCGGCATATCCGGGTAGAAATAGTTCTTACGCACAAAACTCGTGCGGTCTGCAATACGGCATCCGAGAGACCGGGCGACATGATACCCGAGTTCCATGGCCCGTTCATTCAATAGGGGCAGTGTGCCGGGATACCCGAGACAGACCGGACAGACGTTGGTATTCGGTTCATCGCCGTAATGTGCCCTGCAGGAACAGAACATTTTAGATACCGTCTTCAGATGAATGTGGATTTCCAGTCCGATGAAAACGTCGTACTTTTCGTGGGCACTCATGACAGACTCCTGATATCAAGCGCACCGGGAGCGGTCTGAAGAGGAAAAGAGTCTGTGAGATCCCTTGCCGCCTTGAACAGTCTTTTTTCGCCAAAGGCCGGTGCCATGAACTGCACACCGGTGGGAAGTCCGCCATCGATGCCGGTGGGTACCGAAAGTGCAGGAAGACCGGTCAGGTTGGCAAGACAGGTGAATACGTCGGCAACCCTCTGCTTATAATCATCCATACCCGCATCCCCCATCAGGAAAGCCTGGGTGGGAAACACCGGCATGAGAAGCAGATCGCAGGATGCGAATACTCCGGCCAGTTCATTTCGAATCAAAGTGCGAATTTTCTGAGCCTTGACATAATACTGATCCTGGAAACCGGAACGAAGGACGTAGGTTCCCAGAAGGATTCTCAGCTTCACTTCATCACCGAATCCTTCATGCCTGGCCATCCTCATCAGCTCTGTGGGATTTTCGGAAAAATCAGGAGAATGACCGTATCGGATACCATTGTATCGGGCCAGATTCGCGCTTGCCTCGGCGGTGGCAATGGTATAATAGGCTGGAACGACCATTTCCAGGGATGGCAATGATACTTTCCCGACGGAGTAACCGGCTTCTTTCAAGGCTCCTTCGGTCCGTTTATATGCATCGGCAACGGGAGCATCCAGAATTTCATCGTCAACTTCCAGCATCACGACATGTGTTGCATCTTCGCTTATCATATCGGCACTGATTGAACTCTGGTCTTTCTCGTCCCGAGCCGCCATCACGCCGAAGGCAGTTTCCAGAAGATCGATATCCCGGGTGAGCGCACCAATGACTTCAAGAGAAGAAGCATAAGCCGTCAGACCGAATCGGGATATGGATCCATATGTGGGTTTAAGTCCATAGACCCCGCAGAAATTGGCCGGCTGCCTGACGGAACCCCCGGTATCACTTCCCAGAGCCAAAGGAACGAGTCCTGCAGCTACAGCGGCAGCACTTCCTCCGCTGGATCCTCCGGGGACCCTGTCTTTATTCCAGGGATTTACCGTTGTCCCCAGAGCCGAATGCTCATTGGATGAACCCATTCCGAATTCATCCATATTTGTTTTTCCCACAACAACGGCTCCGGCATCTTCCAGACGCCGGACGGCTGTGGCGGTATATGGAGCCTTGAGATTCTCTAAGATATGGGAACCGCAGGTAAGGGGACGCCCTTCAACAGCAATATTGTCCTTAACGGCAACTGGAAGACCGTTTAGAGGTCCCTTGCCGGCGGGTTTGCCAGTGGGATTCTCCAGGCTGAAACTTAAGAAACTGCCAATACTTTCATCAATCTCGCCGACAAGACGGGTGTATTGTTCTCTCCGACCGGGCTCAATGAGTACACCGGACCAGAGTTCGGATATCAGGGACATGAAAACCTCACTACAGAACGTTTGGAATCAGGAAGAACTCGTCTTCCAGCTCGGGAGAAGCATTGAGCAGAACATCGATATTTTCGAAGGAGTCAACTACATCTTTACGGACACGATTTTCCCGTGCCAGTGCGTGGGTCGTGGGTTCGAGACTATCTACATCGGCACGGGACATGGTAAGGAACAATTCACGCATTCGTTCCGCTTCCTGAGCCAGTCTGAGAGCTTCGTTGTCATCCAGTTCCAATCGGGCGAGTTCGGCCATCAACGACCATTCATCCAGAGCTCGTGCCATAGGATTTTATACCTGCCGCAGGAGATGACTGTCAATATCGGCAGGTGTTCTCCAATCGTTCATTTGACGGTCTCTTTACTCAAAACCAGAGGCTTCAAGCTGTTTTTCATATAATCAGGCAACTCTGGAAGTATACCGGTGTAACAGATTCTGTTTCTACCGCCGGCTTTAGCCGTATAAAGGGCCTGATCTGCATGGTTGATGAGTTTTTCAACTGTCTCATCAACCTCGGCCCTGAAGGTGGCCGAACCGGTACTCAGCGTCAGAAGCTTGGAGACAGAAGAATATTCATGAGGAATCATCAATTCTTCAATGGCCAGTATCAGATCATTTGCAAGAGTAACCGATGCGTTCGGATTCTCGCCGATAAATACAACTGCGAATTCCTCCCCCCCAGAACGGGTAATGATATCCGTTGACCGTTCGAACACCGAGCGTAGCGCTTTACCGACTTCCCGAAGAACTTCATCACCCCGAACATGGCCATAATGGTCATTGTAGAGTTTGAAGAAATCGACATCCATCATGAACAGAGTAATCATCAGTTTGTTGCGCTGAGCCGTTCCCAGGGCATGAGAAACCCCCTGATCGAATCCCCTGCGATTAAGCAAGCCGGTCAGCGCGTCGCTCATGGTCAGAAAAGAAAGCTGTTTATTGGCTTCGAGAACTTTCATCCGAGCCTCTTCCAACTCACGGATTTGGTTCTTCATCAGATGTCCTTCCCAGAGTTTGAGAAAAAAGACGAAAAATATGAAGAAGACTGCTATGTACAAGATAATTGCAGGAGTCTTCCGCCAGAAAGATCTTTCCACTGTTATATTGATAACCGCATTGTTCTCACTGAAATATTCCAGCTCATTAAGAGCCCTGACGGAGAATTCATACTCACCTGGAGACAGGTTTGCAAAGGTGACTGAATCCGTTTCACCCAGGTCTACCCATTCGTCATCAAGATTCCGGAGCTTGTACTGATAAGTGATTTCACCCTGATATCGGTAGTCCACCGCCCCGAAACTGATACTGAAGACTTTATCTTCCGATCGAAGATTTAAAGACGCCAGTCTGTCCAAACCATATTCGTAAGCTTTAGTTTCATTCATGACTGACAATTCAGTCAGGAATACCTTCGGGTTATCGAAAGATAGTGAATCGAGATAGGTATCATAATTCCAGATTTCCCCATTGGCACCGACATACATGATACCATTCCTGCCCAGTGTTAAGCTGGTAATGAATCCGGATGGAGTCAACCCGACATCATCTCCCATGGTTGTGATAAATCCAACTCCGGGATTGTATATGAGAACCTGCTGCCCATCGGATATCCACAGATTCCCCTCACGGTCTTCTGATATCCCTGAAACATTGACGGTTCGTTTATCAGGAACCATAAGGGGTTCAAAACCGTCATTGAATCCCTTGTAAAAAGAAATTCCGGCAGGACTGCCCAGCCAGACCCGCCCTTGAGAATCCGAGAGTATGGATGTGACTCCACCTTCCTGAATCCCCCCGTTTTCAGTTCCTGTCGGGAGCCAGGTTTTTATCAGATAACCGTTTCTGTTGAACAGTCGCAGATTTTTGCGGGATCCGGCCCAGAGAGTACCTTGTGGATCCACCATTAGTACCGTCGGTACCGAAGATGAGGTAAATTGAAATACCGTATAATCCCGCTCCTGCGGATCCAGCTTGTACAATTCGCCGGTTCTGAATGACATCCAGATACAGCCGTCAGCCCCTTCCTCAATGGCCAGAACCTGCATTCCCCGGAAGTCAGGCCATCCGCTCATCATAATACCGACGGGTTCGAAGCCATCAACTTCCGGAAGATAAAGAGCCGGCCCCTGATCGGTACCGATCCACAACCGACCGGTACTGTCTTCCACTATATCGCTGATGTTATCACCGCTGATTGAAAAGAAATCCCCGGAATCATGTGCATACTGCCGTATCTCACCATACAAGGGGTCGATCCTGGCCAAACCGCCGTAATCCGAGCCTGTCCATATATAACCCAGACTGTCTTCCAAGATCACCTTTATCGATCCGGCAGGAAGTCCGTTGGATCCTGACCTTTTAATATAAGCGAGATGATTTTTTTTTCTGATATCAACCGAATACAATCCGTAATCAGCAGTTCCGATCCAGACATGTCCACTGCTGCCGAAAAGAAGTGAATTGATCCTGGCACTCGGTAGTTTGTAAGGGTGCTCCGGATCGATATCGCACAACCGTACTTCTCCGGTCTCCGGATTGATAATAGTAAGACCCCCGCTGGAAGAACCGGCCCAGATGAGACCGTCGGGACCGGCAATGATGATCGACGTGTCCTTTGACGATGAGTACCGTTCCACATCTCCGGTTTCGGGTTCGAATCGTAATATGCCGTTGCCGACTTTGCCCGACCATACTTCATTTCCTATTACAGCGATACTGCGGGCTTCGAATATATTCAGGGTATGTCGGAAACGTTCATCTTCCTCATCCCACTGCTTCAACCCGTCGGAAGCCGCCGCCCAGACGGTACCGTCATCGCCGGTTGCAACATCGAAGATTTCAATGAAATCATCCTCTATCGCAGGATCCACCGGGACTTCTTCCATTAAATCACCGCGTGCAAGTCGGTAAATGCCTTGAGTTGTAACAGTGAAAATCGTACCGGCCCCGACGGCGATATCAACAACCTCAATACTGGCATCGTGCCTACCGGTATGCTGAATCTGCACCTGCCTGATTTTGTTATCTGCCAGACTGTAACGGACCAGACCGGCCAGTGTGCCGATCCAGAGCTCATCTGTTTCTTTGACATATTCAATGGAAAGAATCTGATCTGCAGGCACTTCAGGATGACTTTTCCGGTTTATAAGCATGAGTTTCCGCCCGTCATATCGAACCACCCCCTCGGGTGTCCCAAACCAGATATAACCTCTGTCATCCTGGGTGATACTTGTTACCGAAGGAACCGTCAGGGTCGAGAAATCCCTTTTTTCATAATATAAATCTTCCCCGTAGAGAACCGGGGAGAAAAGGGTGGAGAGAAAAGCTAGAACGGCAAAAAAACATCTGCCCGGAACAGTAAAAAACATGAGTGCTCACACAATAATGGATAAATATCCATTCATCCAGACCCCTGTTGCGGAGCCGATAGGATTCTAACCCATCAGCCAGTCATGAATCGATTCTGCAGCCAATCTACCATGATTAAGGGCCCTTACAACCAGTGATGCTCCTGTATTGGCATCGCCGGCAGTAAATATTCCATCGACGCTGCTGCGATAGTCGTCAGCCTTGATATTACCCCTTCCATCAAGCTCTACTGCGGGATCGGTTACGGCCCGCCCATGCTCAACATGCACGAAACCCATCGCCAGCAAAACCAGGTCGACTTCAAGGGAAAATTCACTACCCTCAACCGCTTCCATTGAAGGTCTGGTACCTTTTCCCCCGGGCAACCATTCGATGAACCGGAAATGACCCTTGGATACCGTACCGTTTTTACCCTCGAAGGAGAGTGTTTCTACGTTCCAGTCTCTCTCACATCCTTCTTTGTGACTTGAGGAAGTACGAAGAATCTGTGGCCATTCCGGCCAGGATGGATTCCAGGGTTTATCCCAAATCATAGGCTTGGGCATAATTTCATACTGATAAACGACCTTTGCACCCTGACGCCTGGCGGTTCCGACACAATCCGAACCGGTGTCACCACCGCCGATGACAAGAACTGTTTTCCCCCTGGCGCTGAGTTCACGTTCCTCAAATGGCTCATTAGCGACCCGACGGTTTGACTGGCCCAGATAATCCATAGCGTAATGAATACCGTCGAGTTCCCTGCCGGGAACCGGCAGGTCCCGGGGTTCCCCGGCGCCCATAGTGAAGAGAATGGCATCAAATTTATCCCGAAGATAACGGATGGAAATATCCTCTCCGACGGTTACGCCGGTCTCAAAAAGTACCCCCTCGGCGGTCAACTGTTCCAGCCGCCGGTCGATCACGTTCTTTTCGAGTTTGAAATCAGGGATGCCGTAACGCAGTAATCCGCCGATTTTACGGTTTTTCTCGAAAAGAGTAACAGCATGACCGGCTCTCCGCAGCTGCTGTGAAGCGGCCATGCCTGCAGGTCCCGATCCGATGACGGCTACGGACTTACCGGTATCGGCCTTGGGTGGACGGGGGATAACCCAGCCTTCATCAAAGGCCTTTTCGATAATGGCCCGCTCATTCTGCTTTATGGTGACCGGCGCATCATTGATGGAAAGGGTGCAGGAGGTTTCACAAGGTGCCGGACAGACACGACCTGTGAATTCAGGGAAGTTGTTTGTAATTTCCAGCCTTTCGTAGGCCTCCTTCCACTGTCCCCTCCAGATAGCGTCATTCCATTCCGGAATCAGATTAATGATGGGACAGCCAATGATGTGGCAGAACGGCGTGCCGCACTCCATGCAGCGGCCGCCCTGCTCCACCAGTTCCTCGATAGACTTATCGATGGTGACTTCATCATAATCATTCAGTCTCTTGTCAACTTCACGATACTTGAGTTCCGTACGCCGGTATTCCAGGAATCCATTGGTTTTACCCATCAGACGAAAACCTCCTCGGTAATCGCAGTGGTTTCCGTGTTCTGAGTTTCCCTCTCGCGTATCTTCTCCAGTGCTTTCCGGTACTCTATAGGCATGACTTTGACGAAACTCGGCAGACTTTCTTCCCAGGATTCCAGAATCCTGCCGCCTACCAGGCTGTCGGTGTAGCCCGTATGTCTCTGAACAAGGATCTTCAATCTGATGATATCCTTTTCCCCGACTATAGGCTCGATATCAACCATTTCCAGGTTACAACGTGTATCGAAGAGCTGATTCTCGTCATACACATAGGCAACGCCTCCGGACATACCGGCGGCGAAGTTCACACCGGTTGGACCAAGGATCACCGCCGTACCGCCGGTCATGTACTCACAACCATGGTCACCGACACCTTCGACAACGGCAGTGGCACCGGAGTTTCTGACGCAGAACCTCTCACCGGCCATTCCATTTATAAAAGCTTCGCCTCCTGAGGCCCCGAACAGGTTCACATTGCCGGTGATGATATTTCTGAAACCCGAGAACGTCGAGTCCAGGGGCGGCTGGAGGATGAGTCGCCCTCCGGAAAGACCTTTACCGAAATAGTCGTTGGATTCACCCTTCAACCTGAAGGTTATGCCCTTTGTCAGAAAGGCACCAAAACTCTGCCCGGCCGAACCATCAAAGTTCACCGTGATTGTGTCCTCAGGTAAACCCTCGGATCCGTATTTTTTTGTGACATTGTAACTCAAGGTAGCGCCAACACTGCGGTTACAGTTTCTGATTTTCCTGTCGAGACTCAGAGATTCACCTTTTTCAATGGCCGGTTTGCATGCTTCCACCAACTCGGGGTCCAGAGAGAGGCTGAAGTCGTGCTCCTGCTGCGAAGTACAGCGCAATGGCTCTCCATCAACTCGCTCGGGAGGCATGAGAACCTTGGAGAAATCCAGACCTTTAGCCTTGTAATGATCGACTGCTTTGTCGACTTCGAGCATATCAACCCGGCCGATCATGTCGTCCAGCTTCCGGAAGCCCAGTTCGGCCATGATTCCCCTGAGTTCCTCAGCGATGAAGCACATAAAATTCATCAGATGCTCCGGTTTCCCTGTAAATCTCTTTCGCAGCTCGGGATTCTGGGTGGCAACGCCCACAGGACATGCATTGGTATGGCAGGCCCTCATCATGACACAGCCGAGGGACACGAGGGCCGCCGATCCGAATCCATATTCTTCGGCACCCAAAAGTGTGGCGATGGCCACATCCCGACCGGTTTTAAGCTGACCGTCCGTCTGGACCCGAATGCGGCTCCTGAGCTTGTTCATTACCAGCACTTGCTGGGTTTCGGCCAAGCCTAATTCCCACCATGTTCCGGCGTATTTGATGGAACTCAAGGGGGAGGCGCCGGTTCCGCCGTCGCCGCCCGATATAAGTACCATGTCCGCCTTGCCCTTGGCCACGCCGGCTGCTACGGTGCCGACTCCGACTTCGGAAACGAGTTTCACCGATACCCTGGCATCGGGATTGGCATTCTTCAGGTCGAATATGAGCTGGGACAAATCTTCAATGGAATAGATGTCATGATGGGGTGGAGGACTGATGAGCATCACTCCGGGTGTGGTAAATCTCACCCTTGCGATTTCTTCATTCACCTTGTGTCCGGGCAACTGTCCGCCCTCGCCGGGCTTGGCACCTTGGGCCATTTTTATCTGGAGTTCGTTACAGTTGGCCAGATACGCGGCATTCACACCGAAGCGCCCCGATGCGATCTGCTTTGTATGGCTTTTCCGGTCGGAACCGTCACTATCAAGTGGATATCGGGCTTCGTCCTCTCCCCCTTCACCGGAATTGCTCCTGCCCCCGAGGCGGTTCATCGCAATGGCGATGGTTTCATGAGCCTCACGGCTGATGGATCCATAGGACATGGCACCGGTAGTAAAGCGTTTGACAATATCTTCAACCGGTTCAACCTCGTCCAGAGCTACGGGATGCCCTTTCTTGAACTTAAAAAGTCCCCGCAAGGTATTCAGCCCCCTGGCCCGGTCGTTGATAATCCCCGAATACTCCTTGAAAGAATTGAAATCCTTATTTCGTACAGCCTTTTGCATGGCAACGATCGCTTCGGCACTGAATAGGTGCCGATCGGACTTCACCCGTGAGGCATACAAGCCGCCTGATAAGAGTCGGGCGCCGTAAACATCATCAGGCGCCCATGCCTGATCGTGGCGTTACTGGGCATCCTGTTCGAGAGCGAGCATGGAAAGCCCGCCGATGCGGCTGGCCGTTCCGGTGAAATACACTTCCACAAGATCATCAGAAAGCCCCACAATCTCAAAGATCTGAGCCCCACGATAACTGCGAAGAGTGGAGATTCCCATCTTGGACATTACCTTGAGAAGACCTTTTTTCACGGCTGTAATGTAATGCTCCATGGCATGCTGCAGGGAAAGATCGGCAGGCAAATAGCCACGATCCCGAATCTCGGAAAGGGACTCAAAAACAAGATAGGGGTTGATACCGCTGCAACCGAATCCGATAAGAGTTGCGAAATGCTGAACTTCTCTCACCTCTCCTGATTCCAGGAGGAGACCTGCCAGATGACGCTTGCCCATCCTGATCAGGTGATGATGCACAGCGGAAACAGCAAGCAGCGCCGGTATCGCCAGGTGACTAATATCTACGCCCCGGTCCGATAGGATAACAATTGATGCACCTTCATCGATATGCTGCTCGACGGAGATACAGACATCCTTGAGCACTTTTTCCATGCGGCCGATTTCACCTTTGGCGGGTAAAATCAGGCTCACGGTATTAACAATAAAACCGTCGAGTTCCACTTTCCTCAGGTACTTGATATCGTCGTTGGTGAGTACAGGATGTGCCAGCTTCAGCTGCCGGCAGTGAGTGGGACTTTCGGCAAGAAGATTTCGCTCCCTGCCGATGAAGCTCATCAGAGACATCACCAGGTTTTCTCTGTAGGGATCGATGGGGGGATTCGTAACCTGGGCAAAATGCTGCCGAAAATAATCGTAGAGCAGAACCGGTGTTTCGGAAAGAACCGCTAACGGGCTATCGTTCCCCATGGAACCGATGGGCTCCTGCCCGTTGGTGGCCATGGGAACGATAATCTTCCGGATATCCTCATAGGAATAACCGAAGGCTCTCATCGTATGGCGGAGAGTATCCGGATCGTACTTGGTATCACGGGGAGCCTGCAGCAGGCCTGTCAGTTCAATTTTCTCCTCACTGAGCCAGCGTCTGTACGGACTCCGACGGCTGATATGGCTCTTTACTTCGTTGTCACGGACAATTCGCTTAATCTTGGTATCCACGACAATAATCTTACCGGGAGCCAGGCGCCCCTTCTCCAGGACGTTTTTTGGTTCAACATCAATGACTCCGGTTTCCGATGCCATGATAACCATGCCATCCTTGGTAACGGTGTAACGGCCCGGTCTCAGACCGTTCCGATCCAGGGTGGCACCAATACGAATACCGTCGGTAAAGGCGATGGCCGCTGGACCATCCCAGGGTTCCATGACAGCTGCATGGAACTCATAAAAAGCCCTTTTATCCTCAGACATATGATATTTCGTGCCGAAGGCCTCGGGAATCATCATCATGGTGACGTGTTCCATTTCTCTGCCCGCCTGGGTAAGAAGTTCAAACACGTTGTCAAATACCGCCGAATCACTTCCCTTTGATTCGACAATCGGGAAGAGTTTTTCCAGATCGTCACCGAACAGTTCAGAAGAGAGGCTGGTTTCCCTTGCGTGCATGTTATTCAGATTTCGACGAAGGGTATTTATCTCGCCGTTATGAGCTATGTAGCGAAAAGGCTGGGCCAGAGGCCATGACGGGAAGGTATTAGTGCTGTAGCGCTGATGCACAAGGGCCAGTGCACTCACCACATTCTTGTCCACAAGATCAGGATAATAAGTAAGAAACTGGGAAGCGACGAACATTCCTTTATATACGATGGTTCGTGATGAAAGTGATGAGAGGTAATAATCTTCAATTTCATATCCCCCTGCGGTTCCACCGTTCTCCAGGCACTTTCTCAACACGTACAGGGAACGTTCCAGCTCATCACCGGCCAGGGTGTTTTTACTGATGAAGAACTGCCGGATAGTTGGCATCACCCGTCGGGCCAGATCCCCGAGACAATCCGGGTCTACAGGTACATCCCGCCATCCCAGGATATCCCATCCTTCATCGAAGCAGATTTTCTCGGTCATTGCGACTGCTTCAAACCTGAGCTTTTCATCTCCCTGAAGAAAAAGCATACCGACGCCATACTCGCCCTCGGGAGGCAGCTTGAAAGTGGTAGCCTTGTCCAGGAAAGCATGGGGAATCTGCATCAGCATACCTGCTCCGTCACCAGTTTTCAGATCCCCGCCAACGGCGCCGCGATGCTCCAGATTACAGAGAATCTCGACACCCTTTTCAATAATATCGTGAGACTTCTCGCCGTTAATTCGGACAATGAATCCGACGCCGCATGCGTCATGCTCGAAGGCGGGATCGTAGAGGCCACGGGCCTTCATCATACTGTTCTCCTTAATCGTATGCTTAACATATAAAGCCAGTATTATAAAAGTGTTTTTATGGCAACTGATTGCCACAAAGAATATGAAAAACAGCGCTATACTGTCAAGAAGTCAATAATTTGAGTTATTATTGCCACTTAGAAGTCTGTCGGACTTGGGGTTTTCGCTTCGCGGCATCCAGCGTCGGTACAGAATGGTTAAGTCCGACAGACTTATAGCCCGCTTTTCTCACAAGAGAAATCGGATTAGAGCTCAACCGAGGTGATAAACAGTCGAAGGTTTTCCAACCCTTCTATAGGATTCCCAACTGCCACCCAGCACCTGCCGTCAGGCAGGTCTTCTCCCAGATGAAAATCTACGGACCAGAAGCCTGAGGAATCGGTTTTTACCTGATAGGCCAGGACGGGACGAAGCAGGATCTTGCCGCCGCTATACTCTCCGCTGTCGTTATACAGTGCTACCTGAAGAGAGCACGAACCTGCCTCCCAATTACCGAAGGCATAAGCCGTATCACCCCGGGAGTAGCGGCTTCGGGGAGAATGCCTCATCGGGTCGGGCTCAGATTCGGGGACAATGGAGACTTCCGACGGAGATATCTCCACCTTACCAACTGCAATCGGCCAATTATCGTCTCCGAGAAATGCATAGATTTCCCAGGATCCGGCATCAAGTGTGGCCAGTCTGTAGAACGGTACAAGAATAGCGTCGTTGAAACCGGGAATATCCCGGGGCAGCACAAGAGAAGACTCGGATAACAAACGAATATCACCGGATTCGTAACTTTGCTCATAACCGGAAGGTCCCGGGAATTCTGCTACGATACGAAGACGATCGGGCAATTTTCCTGAGGAAAAGGACTTGAGTCTGGAATCCGGAGAGTCGGAAAACGGCAGTACCAGGTTTTCATGAAAAGGATCGTAAGTGATGACACCTTCGGTGGGATCTGAAACCATAGGTTCTTCCTCAAGCCCGAAAACCGGTAGGAGAATTTCAGGAAGAGTGGCCGGATCGATAGAACCGGAATCCGGATCGGGCTCTTGAACGGGTGTGCTGTCGGCAACAGGTGGGGACACCCCGGAATCCGGGAAAATGGAAGCGGATTCAATCTCTCCGAAATCCAGGAACCCACCATAGGTCCATCCGGAATACCCGTCGGCACGGACAAAGAACCATGAGGCATTCAAATCACCGATGGATTCGGTCCATTCTGTCCGTGATTCGATGACAATACGGTCTCCAGTCATCAGATGCCCGACGATTTCCGCATCCAGGTACGGCATGTCTCTTACTCTCAGGGCATCTCCGGTTACCGTTGCTATAACCTTCTCCTGTACAACGGCGGCAGGAGGCGCCTTTTCCGGCTCAAGGGCGCTCTGGCTCTTTGGTCGGCAAGAAAGCAGTGCGAAGAGTGAGAGAATTTCAAAGCAGACCAGAACCGGTTTTTTCATATTGTTCCCGTCAGCAGTCCTTCCGCATTTTCTCCACCGCGGCAGCAATAAACTCCCGGAACAGAGGGCCCGCCTTGAGGGGTTTGGAGGTGAATTCCGGGTGAAACTGCACACCCACCGACCAGGGATGATCGGGCCATTCAGTTGATTCCACCAATAGACCATCAGGAGTGAACGCCGAGAATATGAGGCCGGATTTCTTCAATTTCTCCCGATATGTGTTATTCACCTCGTAACGGTGACGATGACGTTCTTTAATGTTTATGCTTCCGTAAGCTGCATGAAGAAGGGTCCCTTCGATGGCAACCGATTCACTGAGTCCCAGGCGCATCGTACCCCCATATTGAGTGACATCCACCTGTTCTTCCAGCAACGCGATGACGTTCGAAGGACCGTCGGGGGTGAATTCACCGCTATTGGCTTCTTGAATACCTGCGATGTTACGGGCCCACTCGATTACCTGAATCTGCATTCCCAGGCAGATACCCAGGTAGGGCAGCTTACTCTCCCGAGCTACCCGGACTGCATCAATCATGCCGGGTATACCCCTTTCGCCGAAACCGCCGGGAATGAGGAGACCGTGAATACCTGCGAGGGCTTGGGTAGTTTTTTCCGGTGTAGTAAGGGATTCGGAATCTACTTTCCGTAGCTTGATGCGCACACCGTTTGCAATGGCACCGTGAACAAGGGATTCATCGATTGACTTGTAGGAATCGCCAAGTTCGATGTACTTGCCCACCATGGCGACTTTCACAACTTCTTCCGATGATTTCCAGGTTTCCGAAATCTTGTGCCAGGCCCGGAACTTATCCTCTTTGCAGTCCAGTCCCAACCTGTCGCAAACGATGCGGTCCATACCCTGGGCGCGATACACAACGGGTATCTCGTAAATCGTTGTATTCACATCATGAGCAGAGAGGACGCATTCATAGTCGATGTTGGTAAAATTGGCGATTTTCTTCTTCATCGCAACATCCATCTCTGTGGCAATACGACAGAGAAGAACTTCCGGTTGAATCCCGATTTCCCTGAGCGCCTTAACCGAATGTTGTGTCGGTTTGGTTTTCAGTTCGCCGCTTGAAACGGTAGGAATCAGGGAGACATGAACACTGATGGCATGACGGCGTGAACGTTCGTGGATAATCTGTCTGACCGCCTCCAGGAAGGGAATGGATTCGATGTCCCCGACAGTACCGCCAATTTCCACAATGGTGACGTCGGTTCCCTCTTTATCACCGGGTGAATAGATACGCCGCTTAATCTCATCGGTGATATGGGGAACCACCTGGACGCATTTCCCCAGATAATCACCTTTGCGCTCCTTTCGGATAACTTCCTGATAAACCTGACCGGTTGTGATTGAATTGGCCGCGCTCAGGGGGGAGGCGGTAAAGCGGGCGTAATTACCCAGGTCCAGATCGGTCTCGGCACCGTCATCGGTAACAAAGACTTCACCATGCTGATAGGGACTCATGGTTCCTGCATCAACGTTCAGATATGGGTCGATTTTGATCATGCAGACCGACAATCCGCGGCTTTCCAGCAGACTCCCAAGGGAAGAAGCCACGATGCCCTTGCCTAAGCTGGAGCATACGCCGCCGGTAACAAATATGTACTTCCTCATGGGATTTTATTATCCCCGGCACATGGGGATATGGTCAACGCCGCAGAGGTAAGTCGATGGGTCATTTCATTCTGGACAGGCGTGTGGAAAGCTCTTCATAGTGAAACAGAGCCTTGTAATTGATAAGCCCTGAAAGAGCCTTGGATTCAATGGGGATTCCTTCCTCCATCAGAGGTGCCACGGCGTTCAGACCCCCGGTGATGACAAGACCGGCTCTCCCGTCACCAACCGGAATATCAAGCAGGGACTGGCTGGAATAACCCAATTTGAGAAAGCCTCCAAGTCCGCAGTCTTTAAGCAGGGCATCCGTTTCGATAGCCCGTTCTCTGGCGCTTGCAGGGATTTCCCGGAAACTGGCACCGATCAGACCATTACCATCTCGGGCCGCATTTCCTGTGCTGGTCATACGGCTTGTGATATAGATTTCCAGAGGATCAAGACTTGTACCGTCATAACGGATCACTGCGGTGAACCGATCCGGAGCTCTGTCATGAATCTCCAGTAATCCGCCGAATACGCTAGTAACCGGGATACCCGCTTGAATGAGAGCACCGTTGAATGTGATGGAACAGACCGTACCAAGTCCAACCTTCCCTTCGGGGATGACATTGTCTCCCAACTGTTCACCCTCATCGATAAGTGCCATCAGGGTTCCGTGGGCCAACCCTGATGAGAAAACCGGCGGCATCAATGCGGCAATTGCATCTCGATAGGATTTATCCAGAATGGAAAGATTCACCAGTACCGAACCCTCGGTAATAACCGGATTAAAGCTCATCTGATAGGTCATATCGTCAATTTTAGAAGAAAGAAATCCGACTCGGTCATAGACATGGGCTTTAGCCAGTTCCATCAGTCCCTTGGGAGTCAGGAAACGTCCCTTTTTTTCCTTGTAACCGGTAAGACCGTGGCTGTCGAGAGCCTGAAGGTGAAAACGCACCGTCCGTTCGCTGATATCCATACCCCGGGAAATAAGCTGTTCCTGGATTTTCTGGCTGGATAATGGTGATCCGGATTCCCGCAGGATTTTCATCATCAACAAGCGTTTTCTCTCAACCCTGTCACTCATAGGCGCTAGATTAACCTGAGGGTTGAATCGGTGTCAAATATTGCGGCAGGCACTTGCCGTAAAAAAAATATGGAAGACGGCAGTACTTGTTGTTATCTTTAATGCCATGACATTCATGCCGCGATTTACCGTTATACCTCTTATTGTTCTGCTGATCTCTATCGCCGTGAGCAGCTGCATGGTTGAGCAGAACCTGACCCTGGATTCCCGGCTGTCGGGAGTATGGACCCTGGAAGGCCAGGCAATGCCCTTCACCGCTGAAGCATTGGACGATCTGGCCATGCTCGGTGGTTATGACGATGCTACCTCTCTCTACGATGAAGCCGTTATCAATTCCAGGACCGACCTGGCCAAACGTGATGATATCGGCACTTATCGCGTCGAACGGAACGGCCGCCACGGCTGGGAGGCCGAAATTGGGTTCGATGATATCGAATCTCTCCTGGGAAGCGCGGAAGCGGGAGGCATCGCCGAACTGACCCGTATCGGCAGTACGAATACATTAAGTCTCCGATTCAACCGTGAGAGAGCCGTGATTCTGGAGAAGCTGATACCCCTGATGCAGAATCCCGCCTTTTCCCTGTTCAATCCGGCGGCTACAGGCGGTATCGACGAAGAATCATACATCACGGGGATACTGGGCTTCACCTTCGGGGAAGAGAACATCCCTGCCATCAGAAGCGCCGTCATCGGCATGAACGTCACCCTGCCCGGGCAGATAAGCTCGGTTATCAACGGAAAACAAACCGGCGGCAACACCGTCCGGTTCGAAACATCATTTACCCGATTCCTCGTACCCGAGAAAGAGATTTACTGGTCGGTGAGCTGGAGGGACGACCTTTGAGCGAAAAAGTCTCGGTTCTGGGTGCCGGCGCCTATGGGACCGCTATCGCACGAACCCTGGCTTATAAAGATCATGATGTCATCCTCTGGAGTCACGACGACGCCCATGCTTCAAAGATTCGCGAGGAAAAGGAGAATTCATCCCGACTGCCGGGCATTCTCCTGCCGGATAAACTCCGGCCGGTAGCCTCCCTTGAAGAAGCCTGCC
>JAUVIY010000030.1 GCA_030592625.1 Spirochaeta sp.
CGGGTCAAACACCGCCACCGGAGTCAGGTTGCCCTGACGGCTCACCTGCCAGAGCACCGCCCTCAAGGCGGTTTGGGACGCCTGAGAGGGAGGTTTGAAGGCCAGGGCGTAATGGTGGTGGTGGTTTACCACCCATCTCTCATCGATTTCATCGTGGAGCCGGTTGTCGTCCACCACGATGATGAGGCCGTCGGTCTCGTAGTTCCATTCGTCCCGGTACCGCCCGATATATTCGTCGTACACAGATTCAAGCTGACTTATCAGGTCGGTTGCAGCACTGTCCCCGGCGGTTTCGGCAGTGAGCTTCCATTTGTCGAATGTGTTGAATCCGTTCTCTTTCAGGATGTCTATCTTGCCGTACTCCGAGGCCAGACGACGATCGGCGACGCCGGATGACATGTGTCCCGCCTCGGGCCAGACGATCTGATAGGCCAGGAAACGGATAAAGTGCAGGTTCTCCCGGTCGTCCTTGCGGTTGATGAGACCGACGCAGTTGTTTCGCAGGGGCTTCCCGCCGGTATCAAAGTCCGTATTTTTGGGAAGATGGAGCTCACCCCGAATCTCGACGGGATCTTTTGTGAATGTAATAGAGGGCGGTATGTCCCGGACATGCCCGGCGATGTGGCTGATATCCTGACCGTTCTCTCCGTCCCCCCGGGTGGCGATGTAGCGCAGAGTGCCGTCACGGTAGTATAGACTGGCCGAGAGCCCATCGATTTTGGGCTGAACCGTCAGAGCCGAGTCGGCTGCCAGGTTCAGCCGTACCAGCCATTTTTCCACCTCGTTGAGGTTCTTGGCCTTTTCCATGGAGAGCATGGGAACCCGGTGCCTGATTTTCTCCCCGCCGCCGGCGGAAATACCAACTGTCGTAAAATATGAATGAGTCGGATCGAGAATACGAAGCTCGTCTTCCAGAGCGTCGAACTCCGTATCACCAATGAGAGGAACGTTGGAGTTGTAATACGCCTCCCGGGCTTCGATGAGCCGGGCCGCCAGGGCGTCAGGATTTCCGTGAGATTTTCCCGAAGCGCTCAACTTCAGATTTCCATAATGGAGGGAAACGGTATCACCGATTTCGTCGAGGTCATCTATCACTCCACCACTAAAAACTCGACCCGGCGGTTCATCGCCCGGCCTGTTTCGGATTCATTATCCCCTACCGGACGGCTGCCTCCATATCCGACAACACTCAGTCTTTTGGCGGAAATCCCCCGGGATATGAGTTCATCACGTATGCTTGCCGCTCGATCCTCGGACAAGCGGACCTGTCCGGTGGTTCCGCCGACATCTGCCGTATGACCGGTTATAAGTATGTTGACTCGGCGGAGTTTCAGGAGCCGGGCTACCTCGTCCAGTTCCTTCAGGGAATTCGCCAGGATGATCGAACTGTTCGGTTCGAAGTTGATATCCTGGGATATCAGAAAGACTTCCTTGGTATGAATGCCGTTGAATACCCTCCGGAACTCAGCGACACGGAAGGGCTTCATGCTCGTCGGGTCCGATGGTGGTGCAGTTCCGCTCACTTGAGTCGAGGCTTGGAAGGCCAGCAGGATGCGTTCATCGGGAGCGGCAGGATTCGAGATTTCCGTGATGCCGGAAAGGGCATGGACTTCGGTTCCTGATTCATCCACGAAAAACACGAGCTCGGTACCCCGGACCGCAGCCGTCATGTTCGGCGTTGTGAAACGCAGATCCTGCTTGTCGAAGAGCAGGCGGAATTTGGCGAATACAGTGCCGACCCCTATATCGATAGTCTGCCGGCGAATCGTCAGATCGATCAGCGCCACCTCGGAATTTTCCAACAGGCGGATCATGCCGTCGCTGTACACCCTGAGGTCTGCAAGCCCGCCGCTACCGGTCCTCAGACGGGCATTTTCCTTCAGCTTCATGCCGATCTCGGCGTCCTGCCACCCCTCCCCGGTATCGAATTCGACTTCGACCGGACCTTCGATATAAGTGATGACAGAAGATTCCTGAGTCAGCATGGGACTCCGCATGACAATCTTTTCCCGGGATTGAAGGACCAGCAGCACACCGATGATGATGACGAAAACGACTATGACGATGGAAATTATGATGATTGTTTTCAGTTTCATACTTTTTACCATTTCTATATCAGCCTGAGCAGCACACGCTTGCTGATGGTGAGCAGATCTCCGGCCGAGGCATCCACTTTTCTCTGAAGAAGATGTTTATCAAGGAGACGCAGAATTGCCGCATCGGCCTGCTGTTCCGGAATGCCCAGGTGACGGGATGCCCAGCTGCAGAGCTCAGGGCCGCTGAAGGCTACAAGGCCTCCTTGGGGCACTTTGCCCTGGCTCTTGATGAATTCCCCGATTCCCAGGAACATCTGCTTGTCGACATCGGAACCCATCACCTCTTCGATGAGGTTGTCGGCGCTGCGCAGCCGGGAGGAGAGGGTCTTTATCATCTTCACGGCGAAGTCGGGATTCTTCTGCACCAGATCGTAAAAAGCCTTTTCATCCAGACTCAGGAGGCGGCAGTCCGTCGCAGCAATGGCGGTGGCGGAGCGACCTTTACCTTCAACAACGGCCATTTCACCAAAAATATCTCCTGTTTTCAAGGTAATCATCGTCCGGGTGGTCTTCTCACCGGTCCGTTTGCGAATTTCTACATTACCCTCGAGAATGACGTACATATGTCTGCCCGGTTCGCCTTCCCGGAAGATAATCTCGTGATTGCCGAGGGACTGAACATTACGGCTGTATGAGCTTTTATCAATCTTCACGGAATCAGTTTAACGCATGGGGTCTCGAACTCAAAGTGATATGAGATGAACTCCCGGCATCAGGGCGTACCAATTCGCCTGAATGGTTTATGATGCCTTCATGTTCGATTCACGGGAAATCATTCATAGAACAGCCGCCGCATTGAACCTCGATTCCCGCCGGGCGGAAGCCGCCTCGAAGCTGCTGGACGAGGGAGCCACGATTCCGTTTATCGCCCGATACCGTAAAGAGGCGACGGGAAGCATGGATGAAGTCGAGCTCATCGCCCTCCGGGATACCCTTGGGGCACAACGGGAACTCGAAACGCGCCGAGAGGTCATTTTAAAATCTCTGAATGAACGTGACCTCCTGACGGCCGAATTGGAAAAAGCCGTCCGCAGCGCCGTCACGAAAACCTCTCTGGAAGACATCTATCTTCCCCACAGACCCAAACGCCGGACCCGGGCCATGGCGGCAAAAGAAGCCGGACTCGAGCCGCTGGCGGATCAGATACTGAGAGATCAGAATGGACGGCCGGATACGACGGCTTATGACAATGCCGATGAGGCACTGGCCGGAGCCCGGGACATTCTGGCCGAACGGTTCAGCGAAGATGCGATATTTCGGTCGGCGTTGCGGGCCATGACCGCCGATCATGGTCTGCTCACGGCAAAAGTGGTGGCGAAAAAGTCCGGAGAAGAGGAAGCGGCGGTGTACTGGGATTACTTCGATTATACCGAGAAAATCTCCCGGGTACCGTCTCACCGGATCCTGGCGGTACTCAGAGGCGGCCGGGAAGGATTCCTGAGGGTGAAAGCCAGGCTCGAGGAAGAGCGGGCCATCGATTGGCTGGAGCGGCGAATCGTCAAGGGCCGGGGATCCTCTGCCGAACAGGTGAAACTTGCGGTGAAAGACGGATGGAATCGGCTCATGGCACCGGGCCTGGAAAACGATATCCTGAGTGAACTCAAAGAGAAGGCCGATATCGAAGCGATTCGTGTTTTCGCACAGAACCTGGAAAACATGCTTCTCTCCCCTCCCCTGGGATCCAAAGCACTTATCGCCGTGGATCCCGGATTCCGAACCGGGGGCAAAGTCGCCGCACTCGATTCCCTGGGAACATTACTGGACTATGGGGTAATCCATCCCGAGGGATCCGAGAGCGCATGCCGTGCTGCAGTCGATATGCTCAAAGGTCTGGCCGAAAAGCATCATGTGGAAATCTTTGCCGTGGGAAACGGTACCGCAGGCCGGGAAACCGAGGAATTTATCGGCAAGGCACTTCCCGGGAAGACTGTGGTTTCTGTGGACGAACGGGGCGCCTCGGTTTATTCCGCCTCAGAGGAAGCGAGGCGGGAGTTCGGAAATCTGGACATCACCCTCCGGGGTGCCGTGTCCATCGGCCGGCGTCTCCAGGATCCCCTGGCGGAACTGGTGAAGATAGACCCCTCTGCCATCGGCGTGGGACAGTACCAGCATGATGTGAACGCCAAGGCCCTCTCCCGTTCTCTGGACGATACCGTCAAGTCCGCAGTGAATGCCGTCGGCGTCGAATTGAATACCGCAAGTGCCGCCCTGCTCTCCCGGGTTTCAGGACTGGGGCCGGGACTCGCTCAGGGCATCGTCGAATACCGGGAGAAGAACGGACCTTATTCAAGCCGGTCCCAACTGCTGAAGGTACCCCGGCTGGGAGCGAAAGCCTATGAGCAGGCCGCCGGTTTCCTGCGTATCAGGGACGCCTCCAACCCCCTGGATTCCAGTGCCGTCCACCCCGAACGCTACACCCTGGTGAACAGAATGGCCGTCGATCTGGGAACCGCCGTCGGAGACCTGTTGGAGTCGGCCGATCTCCGGGGGAGAATCCGTCTGGACAATTACGTCTCGGATGCTGCCGGTGTGGGACTCCCGACTCTTCGGGACATTCTGACAGAGCTGGCCAAGCCCGGGCGGGATCCCCGGGGAGAGTTCGAGATATTCCGTTTCGATGAGCGCATTCGGAGTATCGAGGATGTCGAGGAAGGGATGATTCTTCCGGGCATCGTCACTAACGTGACGGCCTTCGGCGCCTTCGTCGATATTGGTGCTCACCGGGATGGTCTGGTCCATATCAGCCGGCTTGCCGATCGATATGTTTCCGATCCGTCTGAAATCGTATCGGTGAACGATCATGTGATAGTGAAAGTGATGGATGTGGATCGGAAACGGGGGCGCCTGGGGCTATCGATGAAGGACGCTCACCGGATTGATGGTTGAGGGTTGAGGGTTGAGAAGTCAGAAGGGGCCGAAACCGACCTTTACTGCGATGGCCAGGAACAGGACGGCGAAAGCGGCCATAATCACCTGAGCCTTGATGCTCCAGCGGACCCAGGTACCCCATCCCACCTTGGTAAAACTCAAACCGATGAGCAAGAGGGCATTGGTGGGATAGAGGATGTTGCTGAATCCGTCTCCCAGGCTGAAAGCGAATACCGCAGTCTGCCGGGTGATACCGGCCATCTCCGCCAGGGGAATGAGTATGGGCATCATCAGGAATGCTTTGGCTGAGGCGCTTGAGACAAAGAAATTCATCATCAGGGTAACTGAGTAGATCAGGTACACCGCCGAATACGGTCCGGAACCCCGGATCATTTCACCGGCCCGGAACAGGATGGTATCCATCACCTTTCCCCGGGTCATAATGTGGGGAACGGCCATGGCCATCAGAATAAGCAACAAACCGGGAAGGATATTGAGCATGCCCCTGAAAAATACTTTCGCCAGCTTTCTACCCTTGAGCCCGGCGAAATGGCCGGCTCCAAGGCCTGCGGCCAGAAAAACCAGGGCCAGCAGGGGAAAGGACAGGTCTGAAGCATCGGGCCAAATTCCCGTGGCGGTGAGGATGGAAGCTCCGAGCATAAGCAGGATTCCGAAACCCATGGAGTAAGCAAACCAGGAAATGGCCCGGGTCATCTCAGGTTTCATGGCCTTTTCGCGGCCGGCCATTACTCGTTCCTTTTTGTACTGTTTTCTCAAGCTCGCATCGGCCTTGAAGGTAAGGGACTTCTCCGGATTCTTCTCTATCCTTTTCGCATAGAAGGCCGTCAAACCGAAAGCCACGATATAAGCAATGAGAAGGAAGGGAATGCGGAGCCATGCACCGGAGTTTACCGGCAGTTCGGCCACTTTCTGGGGAACCTGGACGGTGAAGGGATTGGTGACCGCCGCCGCGAATCCGAATCCCATAGCCAGAAGGCTCATACCGAGGCCCGTCAGGGAATCCCAGCCCAGGGTGATGGCCAGGGGAACGATGAAGATAACAATAGGCAATAAACCTTCGTACAAACCGACGAAAGATGAGAGAAGCATGATGACCGCGATTACCAGGGCCATCAGCAGATATTTCCGGCCGGAAAACTGATCCACCGCCCTCACGAGAATGGATTCCATTACCCCGACGTTCTCGAAGATGGAGAAGGATCCGCCGACGACGAACAAAAAGGCGGCGATGACGATGACGGTCAGGCCGTTATCCCCCCAGAACACTTCTATCGGAGCTGTGAACCATCGCCAGAGGGGTAGTTCTTCCCGGACCAGAATCGCCTGGTTATCGGATAAATAGGAAAAGGAATCCTCAACGACGGATGTTCTGCCGTCGACACGGATTCTCTGATATTCACCGGGGGCAGGGTTCGGGTGAGGATGCCTGATACGATGATGAGCACCAGAAGAATGCTGCCGGCCAATGCAAAGGCCCGGGCTCCGATTTTAACGCTGCTCCGACGGGTATCGTTCTGTTTAATCTCGGTTTTTCCGGTCTCGGTCAACAGGCTCCTCCAATGTGCATATTCCTGATGATTCCTTCAAGAAAATCGACGGATTTATCCCAGGCATCCAGAGAAACCGACTCGTTCGGCGCATGAACACTCTGTATTTCCTTCCGCCCTGCTTCCATTGGTATGAACCTGTAAATGGCATCCGTCAGATCCCGATACCATCGGGAATCGGTGGTCGCAATCATCAGGTACGGGGTGACAATGACATCCGGCCAGGTTTTCTCCGCCTGGCTTTGGAGCAGATCCCAATAAACCCCTGAGGTGGGACTGGAAGGAACCGGTTCGAAAACTGAACCTTCCACGGCTTCTACGGAAATACCGCCGTCAACAGCCCGAGAGATTATTTTCTTAACACGGATGCTTACCGATGCCACGGTCTCCCCGGGCAGGATCCGCAGGTTCACACGGGCTTCAGCAGTTTCAGGTATCACATTATCCCGCTCACCACCGCGGATTATCGTTGATACCAGAGTGGTTCGAATCATACTGACCATTGTCGGATTACCGGCGAGGATTTTCTGAATAATGCTCCGGAAAAAACCGGGATGACGTAACAGGAAGCCCTTGAGTCCTCTGATGTCTTTGCCAAGGGATCTCAACATCCCCACAGGCATCTCGGTCAGCCTTACGGGAAAATGATGTGATTCCAGAGCGGCGAGAGTGGTGCTCAACCGGCCGATGGCACTGTGTTTCGGAGGTGCCGAGGCATGACCGGGTAATCCTTCTGATGTGATTTTCAGGGTGAGATAACCTTTTTCCGCCGCGCCGATCAAAGCAACGGGTCTGTCCGTGAAAGCATCAAGCTGCTCGGTGGCTACCGCACCACCCTCGTCCAGGACGAATGCGAATCGGAGGCCCCTTTCAGCGAATACCGAGGCCGCCATTCCGGCCCCCCTGATTCCACTTGTTTCTTCATCCCCACCAAAGACCAGATAGAGGGTTCTGACCGGTCGGAATCCCTCGGCAGCCAGCCTGTCCGCCGCTTCCATCCAGGCGGCCAGCATCCCTTTGTCGTCCAACGAACCCCGGCCGTGGATACGCCCGTCGGCGATATCACCGGAGAATGCCGGCCCGTCCCATTTCTCAGGATCTCCGGGAGGTACAACATCGTAATGGGCCATTCCCAGGACAGGCTCAAGAGATGGATCTGAGCCGGCCCATTGGTACACAACAGATCGGTTACCGATGAGTTCTCTATTCATAGCCTCATGGGCCGATGGATACAGCTCAGCAAGTAATCCGGGAAAACGATCGAAAGCGACCGAATCTTCTTCGTTCGGATCATAGGAAGAAACCGTCGGCAGCCTGATAAGTTGAGCAAAGCGTTCTGATGCGGTCATGAGAGATGAGTATATATGACGAAAGGCAGATGACCAGCTATCTTTTTTATCTATGGAAGCTCTTTATTCATTCCGAAGGAGTTCCCGGTTCCTCATCCCGGAATATCCGGTAGAGTGTCAAATCCCCATCTCCCGGAATTGCCGGAACCGGTGAGGGCCGCTTATCCCGCCAGTCATCGGCTGCGTCGAAAATCAGACCTGGTGACCATGCATCTACAACCGCCTGTTGGATATCTTTTGTCGGCTGCGTACTGTATACCAACGGATTTCTCAAACGTCCTGCAAGCAGACGAGCCACAGGGTAATGCTTCGCACCTCGATCGGAATCGCCTACTTCCCTGCCGGTACTCCGGTCCCTGTCGAATGCTGCGGCACTCCATTCGAGAGCCGTGCGGCCGGCATGATCCATGGCCGCCCCATCTGTTAACGGCATGAGCTTACCCACGGCGTAGACATCGCCGATCCAGGCGGAAATCATCAGCAGGGTAATGCCTTCCTCATCGGTTTCGGCAGGGAACAGACCGGCATCCAGCAGCTGATCGAGAATAGCATGATGCCGGCTTCCAACGGCGTAATACAGGGGAGACATATGAAGATTCTCAATTTCCACATCAGCATTCATACCGACGACGTCCAGAAGCTGTCTCACAGCACTCATACTGCCGCCGGCAACGGCATAACATAAAGCGTTTCTTCCGTTCACATCGGTAATCAACGGATCTGCGCCTCTCTGAAGCAGCAGGGACACAATCGACTCATTGCCGTGCCAGGCCGCCGTCATCAACGCCGTCACACCTTCGGAATCCTG
Organism: Spirochaeta sp.; assembly: GCA_030592625.1. GTDB lineage: Bacteria > Spirochaetota > Spirochaetia > DSM-2461 > DSM-2461 > UBA2779. Next base: position 8,690 of record JAUVIY010000030.1, read on the forward strand.
CTTATCCAGAAAGCGCCCACTGTCGGCTTCATCCCGGATCAGTCTCCAGTCGTCATCCCTGGCGACCCGGTGTAGAACCCATTCATCATCCCCGGCATCCCAATCCGGTGATGTTGCAAAATCCTTCAGAATGGCCGCGTTCCGCCACAATCCGGCGTCCAGAGGAATCTTCAGTTCAGGGAGATTCAGGGGATTCGGCACCTCAGAATTCGGATCGGTCAGAAGCATCGGGTTCCCACCCTCATTGGTCAGAATCCGGGCGATATCATACTCACCCCTGTTGAGAGCAAGAGAAAGTGCGGAAACGGGGCCTGCAGAGGAATCCATAATCAGATTCGGATCTGCCCCACGAGAGAGAAGAAGGATGACCAGATCGTCCCGGGACATCATAACGGTTTCCATCAACGGTGTGAGATTGTTTGAACCGGGTTTGTCGGGATCCGCATTTGCGTCAAGGATCTTCTTAACCAATTCATGCCGACCGGACATCACAGCGTATATCAATACCGTTCGTCCCGCTTTATCGGGCTGATCCGGATTCGCACCCCTGAGCAGGAGGCTATCGATCCGACTCAGATTGCCGGCGGCCGTGGCCTCCACCAGTTCTTCCGGCTCGGGAGCCTTCTGAGCGTAAACCGGCAACGCCAGGAGAATAATGAATATCACAATAATGGAAAAAGTTCGGGATTTCATCTCATCAATTATCGGCAAGTGACAGTATTAATCCCCTATAATTAAATCATGACTATAACAAGCCAGCTCTTCGGAAACACACCCGAAGGCGATGAAGCCAGTTCCTGGACCATAGAGAATTCATCCGGACTCAGTCTGAGTCTCAGCGACTGGGGAGCCACTATCGTTTCGGTGATACAACCGGATCGGAGAGGGGCCGCCGAAGAAGTGACCCTTGGATTTAAAGAGGCTTCACGCTATCAAAGCAATGAGGGCTACCTCGGGGCCACTTGCGGTCGATTCGCCAACAGAATCGCCCTGGGAAAGTTTTCTCTTGAGGGAAAGGATTACGAACTGGCCTGCAATAACGGCCCGAATCACCTTCACGGTGGAGAACGTGGTTACAACGCGAGAATCTGGGGAGCGAAACCCTATTCCGAAGGCGAACGCAGTGGGGTAGTCTTCTCTCTCATCAGTCCCGACGGTGAAGAAAACTATCCGGGAGAGTTGAAAATTCGGGCCGATTATGCCCTGGATGAACAAGGTCGGCTCTATATGGATTTCCATGCGGAAACCGATAGAACCACCATCGTCAATATCACGAATCATTCGTACTGGAACCTTGCCGGAGCTTCCTCGGGAACGATAAAAGGACAGGAGATTAAATTCTACTCATCCCGTTATCTGCCCGTAGACGATACGGCCATTCCCACCGGAGAGATTCGGAACGTTGAAGGAACGCCGTTCGACTTCAGGAAGATGAAACCGATTTTCCGGGATTTGCACAAAGTACCGGGAGGATACGACCACTGTGTTGTGATTGATGGAGATGTCGGGGAATTGAGAATTGCCGTTGAAGCCCGGGACCCGATAAGCGGCAGAAGACTCACACTGTACACCGACCGGCCCGGTGTGCAGTTCTACACGGGAAATTTCCTGCAGGGCACACCTTTCCTGAAAAACGGTGGATTCTGCCTGGAACCTCAGGATTTCCCTGATGCACCAAACCGGCCCGACTTCCCCTCGACGGTGCTCCGTCCGGGAGAAACCTATCATCACCGGTCGGTTATCGAATTTACAGCTTGAATGGAGCGGAAACGGGAAACAGTCAGCGATTGTTAACAACGGAGAGTGCACATAAACTCCACCGGATTACAGGACTACCCCCAGAGTGAGAGGGCAATCGAGGTTGTTCTGGTCATCATAGCACCTTTTAAGATCGATATCGTTTGTTCAATTCTTCGCTGAACTGCTATGCATAAGTACTTACCATTGGATGGCCTTCATGCAGAACCTCTCATAATTTCGGCGGCGTTTTTCACGGCCTGAAAAATCTGGTTATAGCCTGTACAGCGACACAGATTGCCCCGGAATGCCGATGAGATTTCCTTGTCCGAGGGGTTGGGATTGTTCTCCAGAAGGGCCAGGGCGGTTATCAGCATACCAGGAGTGCAGAAACCGCATTGAATGGCACCGGCGTCTATGAAAGCCTGCTGAATCGGATGCAGTGTTCCATCGGGACTTTCCAGGCCTTCTACAGTCAGGACTGTTTTCCCGTCTGCAGTTCTCAACGGTGTCACACAGGCCCGGTGGGTTTTCCCATCGAGAAGCACTGTACAGGCACCACATGCTCCGATTCCGCATCCGTTCTTGGTTCCGTGGAGACCCAGATCGTTCCTCAGGAAATCGATCAGCCTCTCTTCCCCTCGCTCCTCCGGCAGGGTATGACGGATTCCGTTTACTTCAATGACCATGGGCCTACCTCGGATGTCGGATGCAGCGGCAATGTAAATGATCTCTGACCCGTAGCTCTGTAAATGGCGGATGCCAGGGCCGGTGCAATAAGTTCCAGTGCGGGCTCACCGATACCTTTGCATCCGAAGGGGCTCAAGGGATCGGCATTTTCAACCATGAGAACCGTTATCTCCGGAACGTCGGCGGAATTGGGAATCTTGTATTTGTTGTAATTCAAGCTGGTAATACGCCCTGAATCGACCGTCAGGTTCTCTTTCAGGGCCATCCCCATTCCCTGAACGATTCCACCACAGATCTGACCGGCGAAAAGAACCGGATTCACCACCCGTCCGGCATCGTGAGCGGCTACCACCCGGGTCACTTTCACTTTGCCGGCGGCATCAACCGTCACTTCCGCAGCCTGACAGCTGTAAACGTAAGTAAAATAAGGACTGCCACGACCGGTTTCATCGTCCCAGCTCACCTCCGGGGCCTTGAAGCTGCCGAAAGCAAAGGGATAATCCCTTTCATCGTACATTTCCTTCATGGCCTCATCCCATGTCAGACGCCAGATGTTTTCATCCGTGGATCCACAAAAGACAGCGTCATCGGCAAACCGAACATTTTCGATGTCACCACCCTTTCGGCCGGTGAGGGTTTCGGCGATAATGGCTTTCACTTTATCGGCGGCATCAACCACCGCACCGCTTCCCATGAGAGTTCCCCGGGAAGCGACGGTCGTACCGCCTTCGGGAACCTGACTGGTGGTTGATTCGGCGTAGTGGATGCGGTCCAGCGAAACTCCTAATTCTTCCGCCATTACCAGCATCATCGCCGACTGGGCGCCCTGGCCGTTTTCATGGATTCCGGTTTCCATCAGAATCGAACCGTCGAACTGGGCATTCACCACACATGAACAGAAATCCTTGGCTTCGGCACCGACACTGGCCCCTCGATAGGAAATCGCCAGACCGATACCGTAAAGTTCTTCGCCTTCCCCGTAACTGCAATTCTTGAGCTTATCCTCGAAACCGATTTCTTCGATGACGGCATCCATCACCTGTTCCATACTGACCACATGGTCGTCCAGAACCTGTCCGGTAACCGTTTCATCATCCTGATGCAGCATGTTTCGACGGCGGATTTCCACCGGGGAGAGACTTAAAGCTTCGGCGGCTTCGTCCATAAGGCTCTCCACGGCGAAATTCACCTGGGGGGAACCGAATCCCCTGAATGCGCCGGTAAAAATGTTGTTGGTGGCCGCCGCACGGACATCGGCATGAACGGAAGGAACACGATAGGGACCGCAGCATTGGGCCGCCGATCGCCATGTGGACCAGGGAACCGTCGATGTATAGGGACCCGAATCGGCCAGAATATCCGCCGATGCTCCCTTCAGAACGCCGTTTTCGTCAAATCCGAAGCGGTAAGTCATCCGGTACGGCGGGCGCTTGTAGCTCTCAAGGATGCTCCACTCCCTTTCATAGATAATCTTCACCGGCCGCCCCGTCATCAATGTCGCCAGAACGGCTCGTCCCGCAACGACGCTCGCGGTGTCATCCTTACCGCCGAAACTTCCCCCCACAGGATGGTTGAAGACCTCCAGTCGGGAATACGGAAGACCGGTCCAGGCTGAAATGAAGCGCCGGGTGCTTACCGGATGCTGCAGACTCCCGTAAATTTCCAGGGTTCCGTCCTGCCGGGGGAAGCAGACGGCACCCTCAGGCTCCAGGTAGGCGTGCTCGAACCATCCGGTATGAAAATCCCTCTCGACAATCAGGGATGATTCGGCCAGAGCCGATTCTGCGTCCCCTCTTCTCACTTTATGATGGCAGACGAGGTTATCCTTCCCGCCAACCCGCAGGGATTCGGTACCCGGTACAAGAGCATCGTCGGGATTCAATATCGGTATCAGGTCTTCGGCTTCCAGGCTGACATATTCTGCAGCTGCCATCGCCTGGGAGCGGGTCTCGGCCACAACCAGCGCGTAAGGTTCCCCGGCGTAACGGATTTCCCCTTCGGCAAGCAGGGGCAGGTCGTGATCGATCTGCCCGAAGCGAACCTGCCCGGGAACATCGGCGGCTGTAAGAACTTTGAGTACCCCCGGCATGGCCAGGGCCGCCGCCGAATTGATTCCCAGAATGCGGGCCCGAATCCGGTTCGACCAGACCGGAACGGCATGCACCATGCGGGGGAAAATATAGTCGTCGGCGAATTGAGCCAGGCCTGTCACCTTGGCCCGGGCATCATTCCGAAAGGCCGGTATTGTTACGGTTCTTGAGGATTTAAGTACTTCGCTCCAGGTAGCTCCACTCATGATTCAATAAGCATAACAGGCAAGGGCGCCAGAGGTCATCCAGTAATCAATGGAATCGCAAATCGGTAAATCCCCACGTAGAGCCCGGCGGCACCCCCGATGACGAAGAGATGCCAGATGAAATGTGACCGAGACAGCTTCTTTCTCATATAGAAGAACACCCCGGAAGTGTAGGACATGCCACCAATAAGCATCCAGCGTATCTGACCGGTTGAGGCCGAGGCAATAAGAGGTCGCCAGAAAAAAACAACCAGCCATCCCATGAGAAGATAGACAGCGATGTGCAGAGGCTTGAGCCGGTCCCAGAACAGAAAATTCAGCACAAGCCCGATGATGCAAAGAGCCCAGACGGCTATGAGCATAATGCGGCCGGCCCCCGGATCCATCGCCGCCGCATATGGGGTATAAGTACCGGCGATGAGGATGTAGATGGAGGAGTGGTCCATCAGCCGGAGAACCCTTTTCCCTGTCGACTCCGGAAGCCCGTGGTAAACCGAAGAGGCTGCAAAAACGGTGCACATGGAGATTCCGTAAATCAGGGAAGCCGTCAGTGCACGAGTGGATCCGGAGGAGCGAAGAATCAGCAACACTGCAGCTGCAAGGGCAAGGACAAAACCCACGCCGTGTGATGCGGAACTCAAGAGGTCGTCCGAGCGTTTGACTCCCTGGGCCAGAGTGACATTTTCATCAATCCATTGTTTTACTCGGGACATGGCCTACCATAACCCGGGATTGGGGGGGAGGGAAATGATGAATGTAGAATTGGGGAGGGTTGAGGATGGGGTGAGATTTAAGGCGGGCGGTGAGGGCAAAATCACTTGTTCGCGTGGCTCACTTGTGATTTTACCGAACCGGGTGGGGGGGTGAAGGGTTTAGAATTGGGTGAGTGTTTGGGCATTTTGCTGAAGATGTGAGAATTGGGGTGGAACTCTGCAGGTCTGACGCGTTATGAGTGGGTCGGTTTCCAGGGGGACCTGACGGCGCGAGGGGATTCTCTGATCAGTTGCAGGCCTGAGCCATATGCCATCCCCGGCCCGAAATCCACCAACGTTGGAATCTCATAGCTTGTGGTTGACGAAAGAATAAGCCGTCGATATAGTACCGCTATTCCTCGCGGCAGTGGTGGAATTTGGTAGACACGCTAGCTTGAGGTGCTAGTGACGGAAACGTTGTGGAGGTTCAAGTCCTCTCTGCCGCCTTGTTAAGGGTGATCCGATTGGATCGCCCTTCTTGTTTATAAACGCTCAGGACACTTC